>CAYSBG010000031.1:509-10930 GCA_964429125.1 uncultured Aliiroseovarius sp. | reverse complement strand
TCGCGGCCCTTTTTCGGGTGGCGCGGGATCATCAGCGCCAGGCATAGCGAAAGCCCGGCCATCCCCGCTGCCAGGCCAAACACAGCCCCCGGAAACACCACCCACAAATAGCCAAGCAGCGCCGGCAGAAATACCGCCGCGATATGGTTGATCGTGAATGCCACAGCCGCCGTCGGCGCAATGTCCTGCGGGTCGGCTATTTTCTGAAAGTAGGTTTTCAACGCAAAGGCCAGCGCGAAAAACAGATGGTCGATCACGTACAAGATTGCCGCCAACACCACGCCCCAGCCGAAATAATAGATCCCACCATAGGACAGGAAAATCACGATCAGGCCGACATACTCAAAGATCAGCGCCCGGCGCTCTCCCCAGTGCGCCACGGCTTTGCCCATCAGCGGCGCAAACAGCATGTTGGCGATGAAATTGAACATCAACAGCGCGGTAATCTCCTGCACTTCGAAACCAAAGCGCTCGACCATCATGAAGGCGGCAAAGACGACGAAAATCTGCCGCCGCGCTCCGGCCATGAATTGCAGGGCGTAGTACAACCAGTAACGCCGCCGCAGCACAAAGGTCTTGATCTGCGGGTGCGGGCTTTCAAACTGCGGATAGGCGAAGAACGCAAAAACCGCCACCGCGGCGGTAAAGCCCCCGGCGAGCATATAGACCGTGGTGTATTCCAGGTTGAACGTCTTCCACGTCACCACAAGCGCGCCATAGGCCAGCAGCGACGCGGCCGAGCCAACCGCCACAATCCAGCCCAGCATCTGCGGCGCACTTTTCTTGTCAATCCATTGCAATTGCAGCGATTGATTAACGGTTTCGTAATAGTGAAAGCCAAGCGAGGACAGCATGGTCAGGGTCAGGATACCGCCCAGCGAGGGGAAAAACCCGGTCAACGCCGTGGCCACCCCCAACAAAAGCAGCGCCACCGTCGCCAGTACCTGCTCGCGCATGAACATGATCACCACGATCACGCCAACGGCCAGAAACCCCGGGATCTCGCGGATCGAATGCAGCCAGCCGATCTCAACCCCGGTAAAGCCCGCTTTTTCGATCACAAAATTATTCAGCAATGCCTGCCAGGTGGAAAAGGCGATGGGCATGGCAAAACCCATGAGCATCAGCAAAAACACCGGGCGGCGCCAAAACGGGAACGCCTGCGCCTCTTCCAATGTGACAATGCTTAACCTGTTCGCCATAAATGCGGCATACGCGGCTTTTTGTCCCTTGGCGAGGGGAAAACACATTCATATGTCGCTATGCGTCTTGACCGGGATCAAGGCGCAGGGTTTGCCGATGTGGCAAACGGACAGGCGAAAGGACGCGTTATGGATATTGTGCCTCTGGTCGAGTGGCTGGGCGAGGCCCAGACATCGCTGCTGTTTGGCCTGATCACCGGGATCGTTTTTGGCGTCGCCGCGCAACGTTCGCGGTTCTGTCTGCGCGCCGCCACGGTTGAATTTGCCCGCGGCCGGATGGGTCAATCGGTCGCGGTATGGCTGCTGACATTTTCGACTGCGGTGGTGTGGGTGCAGGGCGCGCGGCTGCTGGAGCTGTTTGACCCATATCAGGCGCGGATGATGTCGGTGGCCGGGTCCTGGTCGGGCGCGGTAATCGGCGGCGGCATGTTTGGCGTTGGCATGGTGCTGTCGCGCGGCTGTTCGGGGCGACTGTTGACACTGGCGGCAACCGGAAACCTGCGCTCGGTCGTCTCTGGGCTGGTCTTTGCCGTATTCGCGCAAATGAGCCTGCACGGCTGGCTCGCCCCCCTGCGCAACAGGCTGGCGGCGCTCTGGACCACGCCGGGCGGGCGCAATATCGACCTGATCGAAACCCTGCGCTTTCCGGACTGGAGCGGGCTTGCCCTAGGTGTTGCGCTTGCGGGCTTTGCCATCTGGATTGCCCGGCGTAATCACATGACGCCGGGACGCCTGGTGTTTGCCTCTGGCGTCGGCTTCGCGGTGGCCCTTGGCTGGGTGCTGACATACATGCTGGCCCAGGTCAGCTTTGATCCGGTGTCGGTGATGTCCGCATCCTTCACCGGGCCCAGCGCCAATACGCTGATGTTTTTCCTGACCGACAACCCGGTGATCAACTTTGACATCGGCCTGGTGCCCGGCGTGGTCATCGGCTCGTTCGCCATGTCAATGTACCGCCGCGAGTTCAGGTTTCAGGGCTTTGACAATGAAAGCAACATGCGCCGGGCCATGACCGGCGCGGCGATGATGGGCTTTGGCGGGATGCTGGCGGGGGGCTGCGCCATCGGCAATGGGGTAACCGGAGGCTCGATCTTTGCCGGCACCGCCTGGCTGGCGCTGTTTTCCATGTGGGTCGGGGCGGTTTTGGCGGATCTGGCCGTAGACCAAAAACGCCTGCCCCTGCCGGCCTGAACGCAACCTCGGTAACAGGCGCCAATCAGGATAGAGCGTGCCGCAGGCACTCATTTTGGTCGGACAGTTTCAATAAAAACTCTGCGGGTCGATATCGACGGACAGGCGCAGATCGCCCTTCATCCGAACCGGGGCCAACCACTGGCGGATGGCGTTCTGGATCGGTGCGCCTTTGTCCGCCTTGACCAACAGACGCACGCGGTGTCGGCCACGTACCCGGGCAATTGGCGCCGGGGCGGGGCCAAAAACCTGGGCGCCGATAGCCAAAAGTGGCGCGGCATTGCGCGCCAGCTGGGTACCAAGATCAAAGGCGGCATCCAGATCGCTGGCGGAAATCACGATGCCGGCCATGCGCCCATAGGGCGGCACCCCGGCGGCACGGCGCTCGGCGGCCTCGGCGGCCCAAAATGCTTCTTCGTCGCCGCCAATGATGGCGCGGATGACCGGGTGTTCGGGCTGATGGGTCTGGATTAGGCAAAGCCCGGGCTTGTCGCCGCGCCCGGCCCGCCCCGAAACCTGGCGCACCAGTTGAAAGGTCCGCTCGGCGGCGCGCAGGTCACTACCTTGCAGGCCAAGGTCGGCATCAATCACTCCGACCAGGGTGAGCTGCGGAAAGTTGTGGCCTTTGGCGACCATTTGCGTGCCGACAATAATGTCGGCACCACCGTCGGCGATCAGCCCGATCTGCTCTTTCAAAGCGCGTGCGGAGCCAAACAGGTCGCTTGACAGCACCGCGCGGCGCGCCTCGGGAAACAGCGCTTCGACTTCTTCGGCCAGCCGCTCAACCCCCGGGCCAACCGGGGCAAGGCGACCGTCGGCCTCGCAGGATGGGCAGGTTTCCGGCATCGGATAAGTCTCGCCGCATTGATGGCACATCAGGCGTTTCAGGAACCGGTGTTCCACCAGCCGCGCGTCGCAATGGTCGCATTGCAATTGGTGGCCACAGGCCCGGCAGATCGTCACCGGGGCAAAGCCGCGGCGGTTGAGAAACAACAGCGCCTGTTCGCCGCGCTCAACCCGCGCGCGCACGGCGCTCTCCAGGCTGGGCGAAATCCAGCGATTGGACGGAAGTTCCTCAAGCCGCATGTCAATCGCGCGCATTTCCGGCAGAACCGCGTCGCCAAAGCGGCTGGTCAGGGTCAGGCGCCGGTATTTCCCGGCCTCGGCATTGCTCCAACTTTCAAGGCTGGGCGTGGCCGAGGCCAGCACCACCTGCGCGCCAGTGATGGACGCGCGCAGCACCGCCATGTCGCGGGCCGAATACAGCACGCCGTCTTCTTGCTTGTAGCTTTGGTCGTGTTCCTCGTCGACGACGATCAGGCCAAGGTCGCGAAACGGCAGAAACAGGGCCGAACGCGCGCCGACCACAAGCCCGGCTTCGCCCTCGCCGGCCATACGCCACAGGCGGCGGCGTTCGGTCATGGTGACGCCGGAATGCCACTCGGCGGGCCGGGCGCCAAAACGTGCCTCGACCCGCTGAATGAAATCGGCAGTCAGGGCGATTTCCGGCAGCAATACCAACGCCTGGCGCCCGCGCGCCAGACACGCGGCGACGGCCTCCAGATAAACCTCTGTCTTGCCCGAACCCGTCACACCCTTGAGCAAGGTCGCGCGAAACCCTCCGGCCTGCATCGCGTCGCGCAGGTCATCCGCCGCCGCATGCTGGTCTTCGCTCAACGCTTTGCCGGGGCGGGTGTGGTCCAGCACCGGAAAGGGCGTGTCGCGCGGGCTTTCCTCCTCGGCAACCGCGCCCAGTTTGACCAGCCCCTTGACAACGGACGCAGAAACCCCGGCCAGGTCAGCCAGTTCCTTGAGCGTAAAGGCCGTGGCGTAATTGGCGTCAAGCGCGGCCATCACCTTGCTGCGCGCCTCGGTCAGGCGGTTGGGGCGCGCGCGCCCGGCACGGTAAACCTTGCGCATCGACGGCGGGTCCATAAGCCCCGGTGCGCGGGTCGCCAGCCCCAGCATCCGGTGCATCGGGGTCAATGTATAATCGCCGACACGTTCCAGAAATGCGGCCATTTCCTGGCGCATCGGCGCCACATCCAGCACCCGGTTCACGCTACGCAGTTTTGCGGCGTCAAAGCCGCCCTCGCCTGCGCCCCAAACCACGCCCAGCACCTTGCGCGGGCCTAAAGGAGCTTCGACAAACGCCCCCTGCCAGCAGCCACCTTCGGGCGCCTTGTAGGTCAGCATCCGGTCGATCGGCTGTGAAGTCAGCACCGCGATCCGCGCGCCGGCATCAAAGAAACGCGGGCCGCTCATCCGCGCGCTCGGGCGAGTTCACCTGCGCCCCTATCCAGTGAACTTTGCCCTTTCGGCGCCGCGCTCCCTGCGCTATTCAGTCGCAGACCGGATACGAATGTACACAGGAACAAGCGCATGAAATTCTTTGCCGACACCGCCGAAATCGACGAAATCGCCGAGCTGAACGCTCTGGGCATGGTCGATGGTGTGACCACCAACCCGTCGCTGATCATGAAATCCGGGCGCGATATCCTGGAAGTCACCCGCGAGATTGCCGCAATGATCGACGGCCCGGTAAGCGCCGAAGTGGTCGCGACCGAGGCCGATGCGATGCTGGAAGAGGGCAAAAAGCTGGCCGCCATTGCCCCCAACATAGCCGTCAAGGTGCCACTGACCTGGGCCGGGCTGAAAACCTGCAAGGCGCTGTCGGAAGCCGGAACCATGGTCAACGTCACCCTGTGTTTTTCCGCCAACCAGGCGTTGCTGGCCGCCAAGGCTGGCGCCACCTTCATCTCGCCCTTTATCGGGCGGCTGGATGACATCAATATCGACGGTATGGAGCTGATTGCTGACATTCGCACCATCTATGACAATTATGGGTTCGAGACGCAAATCCTTGCCGCCTCGATCCGCAACCCCAACCACATGAAAGAGGCCGCGTTGATCGGCGCCGACGTGGCCACCGCGCCACCTGCGGTAATCCGCAAGATGGCCAACCATGTACTGACGGACAAGGGGCTGGCTGCATTTCTGGATGATTGGGCCAAGACCGGTCAGAAAATCCTCTGACAGCTCCGGGGTAAAAACGCCGCACCTGCCGGAAAAATCCGGCAAGGGGAAAAAAATTGCAGAAATCGAACATCGATTCTGCTAGTCTGTAAGAAAAACAGACCCGAGGCAGTGAAACAGACATGAGCAGCGAAGCCATTTTTGACGAATCCACGCGCGAGAAAATCATTGCGCAGCCGGAAAGCATCCTGGACGACAGCGACCTGATGCGCGCCCTGATCGCTGCCAATGAGCGCGCGATGGGTGCCAATATTATCGACCTGCGCGGCATTGCCATGGAGCGGCTGGAAAAGCGATTGGACCGGTTGGAGGAAACCCACCGGGGCGTGATCGCCGCCGCCTATGAAAACCTTGCCGGGATGAACCTGATCCATCGCGCGGTCTTGCGCATGCTGGACCCGGCCGATTTCGAGGCCTTCATGCAAGACCTTGGCGGCGAGGTTGCCGAGATCCTGCGCGTCGATGTGGTGCGGCTGGTTCTGGAAACCAAGCAGGACCAGAAAAACCCGGCCGTACAGAAGCTTGGCCGGGTGCTTTATGCCGCCAAGCCGGGGTTTGTGCGCACCTATCTGGGCGAAAAAGACGGCACACCCTCGCGGCCAGTGACATTGCGCCAACTTTCCGACCAGGACGAGCGGATTTTCGGCGAGACCGGTTTTTGGATACGTTCCGAAGCCTGTCTGCGCCTTGACCTTGGCGAGGGCCGCCTTCCCGGCCTGCTGGTCATGGGAGCGGAGGATCCGCACCAGTTCAAGCCCGGGCAGGGCACGGATTTACTGGCATTTTTCGGCGGTGTTTTTGAACGCGCCATGCGGCGCTGGCTGTCGTGACCCTGACGATCAGCGAAGGCGCACGCGACGCGCTTTCCGGCTGGCTTGACCACCAACGCGCCCTTGCGGCGGCCGCCGACAAAACCCTGGCCGCCTATCGCGCCGACCTGATCGGGTTTCTGGCTTTCATGGCGGAATATGAGGGCGACAGGTTAGGCACCGGGGCTCTGGCGCGGGTGGGCCTGCGCGAAATGCGCGCCTGGATGGCGTTTGAGCGGGGCCGCGGCGTAGGCGCGCGCTCGTTGGCGCGCAAACTCAGTGCGGTGAAGAGTTTCTTTCGCTGGTTGGCCGAGCGGGACGGGTTTGACGCAACCGCGATCCTGTCCACCCGATCGCCGCGTTTTGCCGCCAAGCTACCGCGTCCCATGGCCAGCAAAGCCGCCGCCGAGATGATCGAGACTTCCGGCGCCTTGGCCCGGCAAGACTGGGTCGGCGCGCGCGACATCGCCGTGTTGACCCTGCTTTACGGCTGTGGTTTGCGGATTTCCGAGGCGTTGGCCCTGACCGGCGCCGACACCCCCCTGCCCGAAGTTTTACGCATTACCGGCAAAGGCGGCAAAGAGCGGCTAGTGCCGGTTCTGCCGATAGCGCGCGACGCGGTGGCGACATATCTGCGCCAATGTCCGCATGCGCCCGGTCCAGAACTGCCACTATTTCGCGGGGTGCGTGGAGGGCCGCTTAACCCGCGCCAGGTTCAGAAAGTGGTCGAACAAGCCCGCCACATGCTTGGCCTGCCTGCAAGCGCCACGCCGCATGCGTTCCGCCATTCCTTTGCCACGCACCTGTTGAACGCCGGTGGCGACCTGCGCGCCATTCAGGAATTGCTGGGACACGCATCCCTTTCAACGACCCAGGCTTATACCGCAGTCGATACCGCCCGGCTGATGGAAGTTTATGAGAAGGCCCATCCGCGCGCCTGATCGCCCTGTACTCACGCGCATGCTGGGTTAACCACTTTTTCAGAAATGCTTGTAAAACTTCAGCCAAATTGTGCCTTTTTTGGCAAAATATCTTTTACGTTTCGACAATATGCGGCATGTACGCAGGATGAACATTCGTACCAAAGCCATACTCGTCCATTTGTTTACCGCGACCGGTGCCGTTTTTGCCATGTTGGCAACTCTGGCGGCAGTTGATGAAAAGTGGGGTTTGATGTTTTTATGGCTGGTCGTGGCCTTTGCCGTGGATGGCATTGATGGGCCGTTAGCACGCCGATATGATGTTAAAACGAACGCCGCCGAGATTGATGGCGTGTTGCTTGACCTGATCATCGATTATCTGACCTATGTGTTCATCCCGGCCTTTGCTTTGTTCAAGTCCGGCCTGTTGCCGGGCTGGACCGGCTGGGTCTCCATCATTGTCATTACCTTTGCCAGCGCCGTGTATTTTGCAGATACACGCATGAAAACAAGGGATAATTCCTTTGCCGGGTTTCCCGCCGCCTGGAATATGGTGATAATAATCTTTTTCGCTTTGGAACCGAATTTCTGGCTGATGCTGGCGATCGTCATTGCCTTGGCCGCGACCATGTTCACCAATTTCAAGTTCATTCACCCGGCCCGCACCGTGCGGTGGCGCAAGCTTTCGCTGCCCATCGCCATTGCCTGGACCGCATTCGCCGGATGGGCCGCCTGGGAGGACTTTCACCCAGGCAATTGGGCGCATTGGGGATTGGTCGCCACATCGCTTTACCTGCTTTTGGCCGGGGTGACGCAACAGCTGATTCCCGCACGAAAGAACTGACTCGACGAAAGTTTAAAGTTTTCGCAGGGTTTCTCGGCAAAGTTTGAACTTTTTGACCTAAAATCGGGTCAGGGCGGCGCCTGCGACAATCAGCAAAGCCGCAAATGCCTTGCTGCGATCCATGCGCTCGGAAAACACCAACCAGCCGATCAGAACCGCAAAAAGGATCGAGGTTTCGCGTAACGCGCTGACCAACGCGATCGGCGCGCGTGTCATCGACCAGACAACGATCGTGTACCCCAGATACGAGGCAGCGCCGGCAAGGAGGCCACGCACCCATTCGCCAGGTTTTGCCCGCAGAACCGTGCGTCCCTTCAAGGTAAGGGCGATTGGCAGATAAAGCAGCGCGGTAAAGGCCAGCGCCCAGGCGACAAAGGAAATCGCCTCGCCCGACAACCGCGCGCCGGTGCCGTCGGTGATCGAATAGGCCGCCGTGGCCATGGCCGAGGCGATTGCAAAAGGCACCAGACGACGGCTTTCGCCGTGGGTAAACACCCCGCGCGCCATCAGCAGGATACCGCCCCCAAGCAACAGGATGCCCGAGACTTGCAATGTGCCGATCTGATCGGTCAGAAAAAAAGCGCCGGCGACAAGCACGAGCAGCGGCGCACCGCCCCTCGCAATCGGGTAAACGCGGCTAAGGTCACCGTGTTCATACGCATACCCCAAAGCCAGGTAATAGACGGTTCGGATCACCCCCGAGGCAAGGATCCACGGCCAGACAGCGGCGGCGGGCAGCGGGAAAAACGCGGCGACAACCAGGCCCATAAGACCGTTGGAGACCGCCACCAGCACCATACCGGTCAGCTTGGCTCCACCGGTTTTGACCATGGCATTCCAGGTGGCGTGGAGCATGGCCGAGGCGATGATCGCCAGAAATACGGCAGTACTCATAAGAGCAACCCTGCGGCGCCTTCATGGCGCAACAGCCAGACCTTGGTTTCGACCCCGCCAGCACCGGAAAAGCCACCCAGCGACGTAGCCCCCAGCACCCGATGGCAGGGAATGATGATCGGGATCGGGTTGCCCCCGCAGGCATTGCCCACGGCCTGGGCCGAGGCACCCAGGGCCGCGGCAATCTCACCATAGGTGCGGGTCTCGCCATATGGGATGGCCAGCATGGCGTCACAAACCGCGCGCTGAAACGGTGTGCCTTGCGCGTCAAGCGGCAGATCGAACGCTTTCCGGGTGCCAGCAAAATACTCGCCAAGCTGCGCAGCCACGCCGAACCGGTCGTCGCCCCCTTGCGGATGCGCCTGCCAACGCAGCGTGCTGATCGCCCCGTTATCGATTTCCACCGCCAGCGGCCCGAGTGGGGATGCCACGCCGACCCGCATCGCGTTAGGCCAGCGCCGCGTCGCAACGGGCGCAGGTGCCGGGGTGGCTGTGGCCGCCCACGTCTGGCAGGATTTTCCAGCAGCGTTGGCATTTCTCGCCCGAAGCCTTTTCAAACACCACGCCGATGCCTTCAGTTTCCGGCAGGCGAAACGCCTCGTCCGGGATCGGGTCGTCGGTCAGGGTAATGGCCGAAGTAATGCAGGTATCGGCAAAGTCGACCGATTTCAGCGCAGCGAGCGTGTCGGCATCGCGCACATGCACCACCGGTGCGGCTTCAAGCGAAGCGCCGATCACCTTGTCGCGCCGCTGCACTTCCAGCGCCGCAGTGACCACGCGACGGGCCTTGCGGATCATTTCCCATTTATCGGCGAGCGGTTGGTTTTTCCAATCCCCCGGCGTATCCGGAAAATCCTCCAGATGTACCGATGCATCGTCGCCCGCATGCCGCTCCAGCCATACTTCTTCCATGGTGAAGGTAAGAATTGGCGCCAGCCACGTGGTCAAACGATGATAAAGCATATCAAGCGTAGTGAGTGCCGCCTGCCGGGTCGGATCGTCAGTGGCCCCGCAATAGAGCGCGTCCTTGCGGATGTCGAAGTAAAATGCCGACAGGTCGATAGTGGCGAACGTGAAGACGCTTTGCCAGACCGCCTGAAAATCAAGTCTGCGATAGCTTTCACGCACATGTTCGTCCAATTGGGCCATCCGGTGTAGCACCCATTGTTCAAGCTCGGGCATGTGCGTGACGTCGATCCGATTTTTCGCAGAAAAATCGCCCAGCGCGCCAAGCATGAAGCGCATGGTATTGCGCAAACGCCGGTAGCTGTCGGCCACGCCTTTGAGGATCTCGTCCCCAATGCGTTGGTCGGCGGTGTAATCCACCTGCGCCACCCACAGGCGCAGGATGTCGGCGCCGTATTGTTTGATCACCTTCTCGGGCGCGATGATATTGCCCAGCGATTTGGACATCTTCATGCCCTTGTTATCCAGCGTGAAACCACAGGTCATGACGCCTTTGTAAGGCGCGCGGCCAATGGTACCGCAGGCCTCCAACATCGAGGAATGGAACCAGCCGCGGTGC
>CAYSBG010000031.1:0-499 GCA_964429125.1 uncultured Aliiroseovarius sp. | reverse complement strand
GTGCCTTCAAGGTACAGGTCGGCAATGCCGTCGGGCGCCCCGTCTTCACGGTCGCGGATGACGAAAGCATGGGTCGAGCCGGAGTCAAACCACACATCCAGCACATCAAAAACCTGCTCGTAATCGTCCGGGTTTGCCGCGTCACCGATAAAGCGCGCCTTGGCGCCTTCGGCGTACCAGCAATCGGCGCCCTCGGCGTCGAAGGCCGCTTTGACGCGGGCATTGACGCCTGCATCGCGCAACAGGAAATCCGGATCGGTCGGCAACGCGCCTTTCTTGACAAAGCAGGTCAGCGGCACGCCCCAGGCACGTTGGCGCGACAGCACCCAATCCGGGCGCGCTTCGATCATCGAGTAAAGCCGGTTGCGCCCGGTGGCGGGCGTCCAGGTGACCAGCTTGTCGATCGAGGTCAGGGCACGCTCACGAATGGTTTTACCATAGGTGTCGTCGCCGCCGCAGGGCTTGTCGACCGCGACGAACCATTGCGGCGTGTTGCGAT
>CAYSBG010000030.1:0-10985 GCA_964429125.1 uncultured Aliiroseovarius sp. | reverse complement strand
CGCGCTCTTTGGGCTGGCAGAAGCCCAGATTTGTCGCCGCCAGATCCTGTTGCGTTACTTCGGCGAGGACGACGCTGAACCCTGTGGGAATTGTGACACCTGCGCCACCCCGCCCGAGCTGTTTGACGCGACCGTTCCGGTGATGAAGGCGCTTTCGGCAGCGCTCCGCACGGACGAACGCTTTGGCGCGGGACACTTGATCGATATCCTGACCGGCAAAATGACCGCAAAAGTGCGCGACCGCGGCCATGATAGCCTGCCCACTTTTGGGGTTGGCAAAGATATGTCCCGGACACAATGGCAGGGGTTGTTCCGCCAGATTATGGGGCTGGATTTTCTGCGCCCTGACCCCGCCCGCCACGGCGCCTTGCGAGTGATGGAGCCCGCCCATCCGGTGCTGCGGGGCGCAACCAAGGTGACCTTGCGCGTGGACACAATCGCCCACGCCCCACGGCGCCCGGTGGTCAAGGCAATGGTTAACGATGAAGATGCGCCGCTTCTCTCGGCGCTCAAGGCCAAACGCCGCGCACTGGCCGAGGCGCAACGCGTGCCCGCCTATGTCGTGTTCCCTGACCGTACGTTGATCGAAATGGCTCAAAAGCGTCCGGAAAACCTGGATGACATGGCGGGAATTTCCGGAGTTGGTGCCAAAAAACTCGAACGCTATGGCAGTCTGTTCCTTGAGGTTGTTTCCGGGGCCCCACCTCCCGGGATGCATCCGACACGCCGGGCAATGGCCGGGCGGGCGTCCGGGACGATTTTTGATTTGCTCGAGGCCGCACAAGCCGAACTTTACCGGGGCGCGGATGGCACGGCCAAGCCAATGTCCTGCAGCCGTATTACCTTGCGAAAAATCGCCGAAAGACGCCCGGAAAACCTTGAGGATCTGGCGCGGATTTCGGGTATGAGCGAACAAAGAGTCGCGCGGTTTGGCGTGGCATTTCTGAGTGCAATCACCGAAGGGAAAGCATGATGCTTGTTGTTTTATCGCCTGCAAAACGCTTGGATGAAAGCCCGGCGAAACGGAAAGGCACCTTGCCTGCATTCAAATCCGATGCGGATATCCTGGTGGAAACCGTAGCACAGCTAAGCGCTGCAAAACTGGAAAATCTTATGCATATTTCGGCCGCGCTTGGCGCTCTGAACGCGGCCCGGTTTCGCGAATATACCCACGGGAAAGGGGCAAAACCTGCGGTCGAAATGTTTTCCGGTGACACCTACACCGGGCTTGAGGCAGCGTCGCTTGACCCTGAGGAGATAGAATATGCTCAGGATCATCTGCGTATCCTGTCGGGCCTGTATGGTCTGTTGCGCCCGCTTGACATGATTCAGCCCCATCGGCTGGAGATGGGCTCGCGGTTGGCCAATAACCGGGGAAAGAACCTTTATGAGTATTGGGGAGATCGGATCGCTTTGGCACTTGAGGAACAAGCGGCAAAGCTGGGTACGGATGTGCTGTTGAATTGTGCATCGGTCGAATATTTCAAAGCGGTGGACCGCTCGGCACTAGAGCTTCGGGTGATCACGCCAGTTTTCATGGAGGACACTGAGAAGGGGCCGAAGATCATCTCTTTCTACGCCAAGCAAGCCCGTGGTGCGATGGCCCGTTTTGTGGTGCAGAAACGCATTAAAAACGTGGATAGTTTGCAGGATTTCGATGCTGGCGGCTACCGCTTTCAACCGGACCAAAGCCAGGCTGACCGTTTGGTTTTTCTGCGTGGCGCTTAACCGTTCGCGGCGATTGGCAGGGGCATTGGGGGGCGTGTATCGTGCGGGCTAGCAGCCTTGATTTCCGCAAAAATTTCTGCCTTTTTCAATGGCTTAGTCAAGTGCGCGTCAAGCCCGTGTGACATTATTTCTTCGCCGTCTCCGGTCATCGCATGCGCGGTCAGGGCAACAATGCGCGTGTGCGTCAGCCCAATCGCTTTCTCCATTTTACGAATGGTGCGGGTTGCCTCTTTGCCGTCCATTTCCGGCATGGAAATATCCATGAAGATCAAGTCGGGATGAAAATTTTCAAAGGCAGTGACAGCTTCTCGCCCATTGGTGGCGAATTGGAGTTCGATATCCAGCGCCTTGACCAGTTTGGAAAAAACCAGCCGATTGGTTTTGTTGTCCTCGGCCGCCAGAATGCGCATTGCGCGCAGGGGCGAGTCTACGATCTCGTCAGGGTAATCGGGGACGGCTTGAGGATGTTCGGGCTTGGAGCCTGTCTCTGCCTTTGGTTCGTGATCGGCGCCCAACATCGCCGAGCGAATTGAACCGAAGACCGGGGCCGATTCCGGTGTTTCCTGTTTGGCATCTGAAGAAACGGGGGGCGGTAGGTTTCGTAAAACATTGAGGAGATGTGGCCGCATCAACGGTTTGCTGACCGAAAAATCGAATACGCCCCTGGTTTCCGAGCTTTGCCCGCCGGGCGCAGTGATCTGGACCAGCGGCGTGTTGATCCCAGAGTCACGCAGAGTGCGAACCACTTCAAGGCCATCATCGCATGTTTTTGACATATCAACAAAAATCACATTTGCTCGTGTCTTCAATTTCAAGAAATCCGCACATGTATCAGTAGCCGTAACCTGCATCCCAAGTGCGATCAGGCGTTTTTCCAAAATATCGCGATGCATATCCGCAGGCATCGCAATTGCTGCCGTTTCGAGCCAATCAGGCAAGTTTGCCTCTTCCAATTGTTCAACCACTGGCAGGGTGACATGCAGGCCAAAGCACGAGCCGACATTCTCTTCGCTTTCGACCCATATTTCCCCCCCCATTAGCTCGACCAATTGCTTGGAGATAGCCAGGCCAAGCCCGGTGCCTTCAAATTTGCGATTGCGTTCATCCTCCACCTGGTTGAACTCGCCAAATATATGGCCGAGTTTATCTTCGGGGATGCCAATGCCGCTATCTTCAACAGTAATGTGAATGCGCTGGGTTGGACCTGGTTCTACCGGCAAGCCCACCACCCGCACCAGAACATGGCCCTTTTCGGTAAATTTTACAGCGTTTCCAATGAGGTTGGTTAAAACTTGCCGCAAGCGGAGCTGGTCCCCTTCAAACATGGTGGGCAGGAACATGTCATAATCCAGCAACAATTGTATCTGCTTTTCCTGCAATGTTGGCTGGAGCAGTGTAATAACCCCAAGGATCGTGCTTTCCAGGCAGAACGGCGCGCTGTTCAGAGTAAGTTTTGCCGCCTCCATCTTGGAGTAATCCAAAACGTCATTGATTATGGTTAACAGAGCAGTGCCTGAATTGCGGATCGTGTCGACAAACAGGCGTTGCTCGTCGTCAAGTTCAGTTTCTGCCATCAGGTCGGCCATGCCAACAACGCCATTCATTGGTGTGCGTAATTCGTGGCTCATATTGGCAAGGAAGGCGCTTTTGGCCCGGTTTGCGGCCTCGGCATGGTCGCGCGCGGTTTCCAACTCGCGCTCATAGCGAACGGTGTCCGTAATGTTCAGGCCCATGGAAACTGTATCGCCATCCTCGCCACGTCGATCGACCAGCCGAACATAAGTACCGTCCCAGAACTTGATCACCTTTGGCTTGATTTCCGGCGAGGACCAACGCGACAGCATTTCGTCCTGCCAAACGTTGCGTGGGGTGTCGCCAATATCAACGATACCCTCTTCCAGCATGACCTGAACGATGTCGTGATAGCGGATTCCCGCCACCATGCATTCCAACCCGTCAAACGGGGCAAGATAGGCGGAGTTGGCAATGATCAGGCGCGAATTGCGATCAAAAACCGCAAATCCGTCCTGGATGGTTTCAAGTGAATCCCAAAGCCGCCTTTTGGCGATCACTACCTCTTCGGTGACCTTTTCCAGGTCGGCTTTGACGATGGTGTTTTCTTCTTTTACTTCTGCTACTTCGACGCGTGTTTCAACGATCTCGTCCGTCAGATTGCGGGCATGCGAGGCCAGCATGCGATTCGCTTCAGACAACTCTTCCTGTTTTTGTTGCAACAACCTCTCAGCGGCCATGCGCGCCCGGCGTTCGGTTGCAAGCAGTTCTTCAATACTCATCTGGTTTCTCCGCAATGTCTCAAGGATCATTGCCCAACTGGGTGAAAAAGCAATTAACACGCCCACGCCATTGCCATGTTTGCACGCTTGTGCCAGCATATCCATCGGGGACGCAAAGGAGGTGCCGATGCGGTTTTTTCTCTCATTTTTGTATTTTGCCTTTAGTTTTAATAGTTTGGTTTTGGCCGGTGAGTTTGTTCCGGATCGCCGAGTCCTGCTTTGGCGCGACACCGATTTTTTCGGACGCGACATTCAAACGTTGCTCGATACATCTTTGGGTACCTGTGAGAGCATGTGCGTGAATGATTCCTCCTGTCAGGCCTACACATTCAATTCCAATAAGAATTCCTGCTTCCTGAAAAATGGCGTTGGGGAAAAATCAGAATTTCTTGGCGCTTGGTCGGCTGAAGTCATTGCCGCCAACCCATCCTACCTTGTCTATGCGTCCAGCCGCCAAAAAGACCTGGATTTTCTGGCGACAAGCGACTTTGATGCGGCTTTGAACCAAGCGACAGGCCTGGCGCACCAATACGTGGTAGGTGGCTGGGATCTTGCCAACTTGCGCGATGCAGCGCGCGAAGCGGAAACCGAAGCCAACCTGCCCAACGCCATGCGATTTTCCGGCGGGGCAGTGGTTTTGAGTGATACCGCTTCGGATTGGCTCGAATATGCCCGCCTGTCGCTGGCTTTGGCTTATCAGACTTCGAAAACCTCGGAGAAACGTACGTATCGCGATCAGGGGATTTCGGCGGCAATCAATGGCTATCTGCGCGCCGACAATCCGGCCCAACAAGCAAACCTGTTGGTGCTTTTGGCTGAGGGGTTGGAGGCGCGCGGGCGCGGGCGGCTCAGCATTCCGGCCTATCGCATGGCGCAAAAACTCGCGCCCCGCGATGAGATTGCCGAGGCGCTGGACGGGGTCATTGGCAAATACGGTTTTCGCGTAATCGACCACCGGGTTGACAGTGACAGTGCCGAGCCGCGTATCTGTGCGGTGTTCAGCGAACCCTTGCTGGAGGCCGGCATCGATTATGCGCCCTATGTACAAAGCGGCACCAGCGGGTTGGCGGTAGAGGCGTCCGGGCGCCAGCTTTGCGTTTCCGGCCTGTCTCACGGCCAGCGCTATCGGCTGACTTTGCGCGCCGGGCTGCCTTCGGATGCGGGCGAAAAGCTGAGCAAACCGGTGACGTTGAACGCATATGTCCGCGACCGCACACCTGCCGTTTGGTTTCCGGGGCGTGCCTATGTTCTGCCCTCCCAGGGGGCGCCCAGCTTGCCATTGGTCGGCGTGAACGCGCCGGAAGTGGAACTGACTCTTTATCGGATGAGTGACCGAAACTTGGTCGAGGCTTTCCGCCAGCGTTACCTCGCCAACCCGATGCTATCCTGGGAGATAGACGATCTGTCCGAGCGGATGGCGGTCAAAGTGTGGTCTGGCACCGGCGATTTACAGGTCGAGTTGAACCGGGAAATAACCACGCTTATGCCTATGGACGCCGCGCTGCGCGACCGGGCCCCGGGCATCTATATGCTGCAAGCCAGCGTGCCGGGGGTGGACCAGGATACAACTCCGCCGGCCTCGCAATGGTTTGTGGTCAGCGATATCGGCCTGGCTTCGATGTTGGGCGAAGATGGGCTGCATGTGTTCACCCGCTCGCTTGCCAGTGCCGCGCCGTTGGCCGGGGTGGAGGTGGAATTGGTCAGTCGTGGCAATGACATCCTTGCAACCATGACTACTGACGCCCAAGGCTATGCCCATGTGCCAGCTGGGCTGACCGCCGGGCAGGGCGCCGCCGCGCCTGCTTTGGTCGTGGTGCGCGGGGCCGGGGACGATATTGGGTTTCTGTCGCTGACCGAACCCGCCTTTGATTTGTCTGACCGGGGCGTCGAAGGCCGCCCCTCTGCACCGCCGATCGACCTTTTTGCCACCACGGATCGGGGCGCATATCGTGCCGGAGAGGTGATTCATGCGACGGTCCTGGTACGGGATGCAACCGTGGACGCCATAACCGGCTTGCCGGTGACAGCGGTGTTGATGCGCCCGGACGGGGTGGAATATAGCCGTGTCTTGTCAGACGGCGTGGCGGTGGGGGGCTATGTGTTTGACCTGCCTCTGGGAGCAAACGTGCCCCGTGGCACCTGGCGCCTTGACCTTTTTGCTGACCCGGACGCCCCGGCCTTGGCCAGCCGCACTTTACTGGTAGAGGATTTCCTGCCCGAACGGATCGACTTTGAACTGGTCCTGCCCGATGGCGCTATCGCATTGAATGACAGCCCGGATCTGCGCATCGATGCGCGCTATCTTTTCGGCGCGCCCGGGGCAGATCTGGCAATTGAAGGCGATGTGGTTTTACGGGCGGCGACGACACTGGAAAACTTCCCTGGCTACCGTTTTGGACGCTACGACGACCGCCCGTCGCCCAGTTATGGCGCCTTGCCTTATGAGCAACGCACCGACAAGGATGGGCGCGCGGTCTTGCCGGTCACGTTTCCCGAATTCGAAGCGCGTGGCATACCCGTAGAAGCGCGGCTGAATGTCCGTGTGTCCGAAGGCTCCGGCCGGCCGGTCGAGCGCAGCCTGACCCGGCTGCTTAGCCCAACCGGACCAATGATCGGTCTGCGCCCGGCCTTTGACGATGACTTGCCCGAGGGCGGCATGGCGGACTTTTCCGTGCTTGCGCTTGGTCCGGAACTGACTCCCATGCCGATGCAGGTGCGGTGGCGCCTGAACCGGGTTAAAACCCGATATCAATGGTACGCAATTGACGGCTCCTGGACTTGGGACCCGGTTACGACACGCGAACGTGTTGCCGGTGGCGAAGCCACCCTTGATGGCACACCGCTGGATATCTCAACCCGGGTTGCCTGGGGGCATTACGAACTGGTGGTCGAAGGGTTGGGCGCGGCTGCGGGTATCGCGTCTTCGGTCGAATTCTATGCCGGATGGTACGGCGCTGCCGACACCAATTCCACGCCGGATATGCTTGAGCTTTCGCTTGATGCCGAGGCGTATCGCCCTGGAGATACGGCCAAACTACGGCTTGTGCCACGCGTGGCTGGCAAGGTGCTGGTTACGGTCATGTCCAACCGGCTGATTCATATGGAGACGCTGGACGCGGTGGCGGGAGAAAACACGCTGGCGTTGCCGGTAACCGATGAGTGGGGTGCGGGTGCCTATGTGACTGCTACCCTGATCCAGCCGATGCAGGATGCCAAAGGCCATTTGCCAACGCGTGCCCTGGGTTTGGCCTATGCTTCGGTCGACCCCGGCGCCCATCAGCTTGTTGCCCGGTTTGAAGGGTCAGATGAAGTGGCTCCACGCGGGCCGCTTGAGGCGGTTTTGCGGGTTGAAGGGGCAGCGCCCGGTGATGAAGTATATGCGACCATCGCGGCGGTGGATATCGGCATTCTCAACCTGACTTCCTTCGCCAGTCCGGACCCATCAGCGTATTACTTTGGCCAGCGCCGCCTCGGCATGGCCATGCGTGACATCTATGGCCGCCTGATTGACCGCTCTGGTGCGTTGGTGGGCGCCGTGCGTTCGGGCGGCGACGCTATGGCCTCCATGCGGATGCAGGCACCACCGCCAACAGAACAACTGGTCTCGTTTTTCTCGGGCCCTCTTGTTGTGGATGCCGAGGGGCTGGCACGCAGTACTTTCACCCTGCCGGAATTCAACGGCTCGGTGCGCTTGATGGCAGTTGTCTGGTCGGCCAAGGGCGTCGGCCAGGCGGAAAAAGATGTTCTGGTGCGCGATCCCATGGTGGTTACGGCCAGCCTGCCACGGTTCATGGCGCCGGGTGATCAGGCACGGATGTTGCTGGAATTGGTGCACGCCAAGGGCCCTGGAGGCGAGGTCTCGCTCGCGGTTGTCGGCGAGGGCATAGCAGTCGATACCTCGTCTCTGCCCGGGCGCTTGACATTGGCCGAGGGCGCTACTGCGCGCCTTTCCGTTCCAGTTTCGGCGACCATGCCGGGGCTGGGAACCATCCGGGTGATCCTGACCACGCCGGACGGGACGCAGTTGACCAAAACGCTCCGAATCCCGGTACAGGTCAATGACCCGGAAATCGTCCAGGTCAGCCGATTTGAACTGGCGCCGGGCGAAACCTTTACCCTTGATGGGGCGGTTTTCGATGATCTGATACCGGGGACCGGGCGGGCGACGCTGACGGCAGGGTTGTTGGCGCGGATGAATGTGGCGGGGCTGCTTGATCAGCTTGATCGCTACCCCTATGGCTGCACCGAGCAGCAGACATCCCGCGCCTTGCCTTTGCTTTATTTTCGGGATGTTGCAAAGGTGCTGAACCTTGATGCGGGTGCAGATATTCCGACCAGGATCAGCGATGCCATTTCTGGTGTTCTGGCCAATCAGGCGAGTTCCGGCAGCTTTGGTTTGTGGCAACCTGGCGGGGGCGATCTATGGCTTGATGCCTATGTCTCGGACTTCTTGTCGCGGGCACGCGGCGAAGGATACGCTGTGCCTGACCGGGCATTTCGCGCAGCCATGGATAATTTGCGTGCCAAGGTCAATTATGCGGCCGACTTCGACGAAGGCGGTGAAGCGCTTGCCTATGCGCTTTATGTCCTTGCCCGCGAAGGGGCAGCTGCGATGGGCGACTTGCGCTATTATGCAGATGAAAAAGCCGATGCATTTTCGACCGCCTTGGCAACTGCGCAACTCGGTGCAGCGCTTGCCGCCTATGGAGATCCGGTTCGCGCGGACGCGATGTTCACCCGTACCGCGCGGCAATTGTTGCGGCCAGGCACTTTCGACGGGCAAGTCTGGCGGGATGATTTCGGCACCAACTTGCGCGATTCAGCGGCTGTTCTGGCGCTGGCGATCGAAGCCAGCACCCAGGTGATCAACCGCGAAGCCTTGGCCGCGCGGGTTGCCAGGGGCGCCACGCACCTGTCTACGCAAGAGGCAACATGGTCCCTTCTGGCCAGCGCGGCAATGGTACGCAACAGCGTGCAAACCGGCATCCTGGTGAATGGCGCAGCGCCTGTTGGCCCGATTGTCGAGGTGCTTGACGCCGATACCCTTGGCACGCCGGTGGAATTGCAAAACTCCGGCACAAACGCGACGGAGATCACCGTGGCAACCTTTGGTGTGCCGCAACTGGCGACGCCCGCAGGTGGCAACGGCTATCGCATCACCCGGCGGTATTTCACCCTGCAAGGCGAACCTGTGGACATTACCGAAGTAACCCAAGGCACGCGGCTGGTTACGGTACTGACGGTGCAACCATTTGGACCTTCCGAAGGGCGGTTGATGATCAATGATCCGTTGCCCGCCGGATTTGAGATCGACAATCCCAACTTGCTTGCGGCCGGTGACATCAAGGCACTTGATTGGCTTGAACTGAACAACGACGCTACCTTCACCGAATTCCGTCAGGAACGGTTTTTGGCGGCGGTCGACTGGACTTCGGACAAGGCGTTTCGCCTGGCCTATGTTGTACGGGCAATCACGCCGGGGGAATTCCACCACCCGGCAGCGTCGGTGGAGGATATGTACCGGCCCACGTTCCGGGCAAATGGGGAAGCCGGGACGGTGCGGATAACCGAGTGACAGGCGCATCATGAAACACGTTCTCCTTTGGTTGGCGTTGCTGTTGATGCTTGGCGCCTATGGACGTGATCGCCTGGACCGCTGGGTGGCTACAGCCGATTTGCCACCCTTGAACATAGCCACCTCGGTCGAGGTTCTGGACCGCTCCGGCACGCTGCTTCGTGCTTTTACCGTGGACGACGGGCGTTGGCGGCTGGCGGTCTCGCTGAGCGATGTAGACCCTGACTTTATCGCCATGCTCATCGCCTACGAGGACAAACGTTTCTGGCGTCATAACGGTGTTGACGGGTGGGCTTTCCTGCGGGCCTTGGGGCAGGCCGCGTGGAACCGGAGGGTAATTTCCGGCGGCTCCACCCTGACCATGCAGGTGGCGCGCCTGCTTGAGGACGGGCCGACCGGGCGTTGGCAGGGCAAGCTGCGCCAGATACGGCTGGCACTTGCATTGGAACGCCGCCTGAGCAAAGAGCAGATCCTTGAACTCTATCTCAACCGGGCGCCCTATGGCGGTAACCTCGAAGGCATTCGCGCTGCCACTCGCGCCTATTTCGCCAAGGAGCCGCGCCGCCTGACTCCGGCCGAATCCGCACTCTTGGTGGCTTTGCCGCAATCGCCGACCATGCGCAGGCCAGATCTCAACCCGGCCCGCGCCCGTTCTGCCCGCGACCATGTGCTGACCCGTGTCGCTGCGGCTGGCTTGCTTGGCGTAGAAACCACCGCCTCTGCCCAAAGTGCTCCGGTGCCACATACGCGAACCCCTTTACCGACCCTGGCGCCTCATCTGACCGATAGCGCAAGGGCGGCGCGTCCGGACCTTGCCCGCCACGACCTGACATTGGATGCTTCACTGCAACGTCAGCTTGAATCGCTCGCCGCGCGTGCTGCCGCCGATTATGGCGCCCGCTTGTCGGTGGCGCTTGTCGTGCTGGATCACCGGAACGGCGATATTCTCGCCTCGGTCGGTTCTGCCGGGTATGGCAATACGGCCCGCCTCGGTTTTGTTGATATGACCCAGGCCTTTCGTTCGCCCGGCTCAACCCTCAAGCCGTTGATCTATGGCCTTGCCTTTGACGAAGGCCTCGCCCATCCGGAAACCTTGATAGATGATCGTCCGGTGCGGTTCGGAACCTATGCGCCGCAAAACTTTGACGGTGCTTTTCGAGGCAAGGTCCGGGTGCGCGATGCGTTGGTTTGGTCGCTGAATATCCCAGCAGTTAGCCTGACCGAAGCCCTGGGTCCGGCGCGTCTGATGGCGTCCCTGCGCCGCGCGGGGGTCGAGGCGCGGCTTCCAGGCGGACAAGCAGGGCTGGCAGTAGCATTGGGTGGGGTTGGTGTGCGCCTGCGCGATATGGTCGGGCTGTATTCAGTGTTTGGCAAGGGCGGGCGGGCGG
>CAYSBG010000029.1:0-11060 GCA_964429125.1 uncultured Aliiroseovarius sp. | reverse complement strand
TGTGCGTTCTCACTGGTACAGCCCTGGAACATGATGTCGCCAGACTGACCGTGGAAAGCGATAAGGCCAGAACCGTGCTCTTCCCAGATGTCAGCGAACTTGCGAAGCAGGTCCGATGTATAATGGTAGCCCGCCGGCGGCATTACCCGCAGAGTGTGAAATTCCTTGGACTCGGGGTATTGCTCGGCCACTTCAGAGAAACGCGGGATGATACCGCCGCCATACCCGAGAACCGAAAGCGTACCGCCTTTCCAGAAGCCCAGCTTTTCCTCGTAGGAATGGTTTAACTGACCCAAAAGGTCGTTCATGATTTTCTGGTTGGTATCTGTGCCTTCGTCCCGCAGCCGCTTGAGGCCGGTTACAAAGCTCGGCCATTTGCCGCCTTCCAACTCATCAAGCATCGGCGTCGGGTGCTGGCCCTTCTTCGATTCATCTTTCATGTCGTTCCTCCCTTACGAGTGTTCGCGCATTTAGTTCGTGACCCTGATGGTGGGTGTTTGTATGCGGTAGTCCGTTAAAAGACCGACAACGCAAACTTCACCACCTTACTACGAGTACCATTGCGAATAATCTATACATCTGGATAAACGAATGTAAGAGAAAAAATCAACTGCGACGTAATATTCGGAACGATTCTAATTATGCTGCGGATGCATAATTGCTTTGAAACCAAAAAAGGCAAGATAACATGGCAAAAGAAAACAGCTTTTTCTGGGATCGCCCAAACACCTACGGTTTTTATCAGGATTGGCGTGCAGCACGGATTAGCGCTTCCGAATCGGCCAAAGAACTGGACTTTGTCACTCTCGACGACCTCGCCAACCCGCGTGATTCGCAGATTTCCGAGCTTGTTCGCCGAATAAGGGAATCAAATTTTGCAGTTTATCAGGCGCCGGAAAGCACCGATTTACGGGCAGACCTGCGAAAATTCGTCGATTCCTTCGGTCTGCGTATCGCAGAAAAGCACAGAAGTGCGGGCGAACAAGGGATTGTTGCGCTAACGGAAACAAATGCACCTGGCCAGCGCGGCTATATCCCTTATTCCAAACGCAAGATGGGCTGGCATAATGACGGCTATTATAATGCGCCAAAGGAACGCATTAGCGCCATGGTCCTGCATTGCGCTCATCCTGCGGAAAATGGCGGGATCAATCATCTGCTGGACAACACCATCGCCTTTATCCGGCTGATGGACGAGAACCCGGCCTATATTCAGGCGCTGATGCACCCGGAAGCGATGCTCATTCCGGAAAACCGCGAAGCAGACGGCAGCGTGCGGCCGGTTTCCATCGGTCCCGTGTTTTACCCTGATGCCGACACCGGCGCCCTGCAAATGCGCTATACTGCGCGCACCCGCTCAATTGAATGGCGCGATGACGCTCTGACCCGCGAGGCTGTGGCGTTTTTACGCGCAACCCTTGAAGGGCCCGATCCTCTGACCATTTCTGTAAGGTTCAAGGCCGGGCAGGGCGTACTGTGCAACAATGTACTGCATGACCGCACCGGCTTTGACGCCGAAAAGGTGGAAAAATCTCCGCGCGTGATGTATCGCGTTCGGTTCAATAACCGTGTGAAAGGAACCTGACATGGTGGATAACAATGTGGCAAAGCTGAGCGATCTGATCATCGGCCACCCGGAAGTGACCTCGTTTGAAGAGCTGAAGAAGCTGGTTGCCCATGCCGGCGAGAGCGGAATCATGCATCTGCAGTTTGACCTGAAGCCGGATTACAAGGACACGCCGCGCAAATGGGAATGGATGCTGGAAGGCGCGTTTACCCGTGGGCTGAAATATGACTGAGGACCTCCGCGACCTGGCGGAGTTCGCCCTGCCCTATTCGCGCAAGGCCGAGCTGCGCGAATATACCTATGACAGCGGTATGAAAATGCTGCGCCTGGTGTTGCGCGAAGGCAAGCGGATCACCCAGGTGGACGTGGATGCGGAAATTGCCCGGGCCATGGCCGCAGAAATGCTGGCGTGGGCAGATGCACAGTCGGGAGAACAAAGCTGATGGAATACCTTCCGCTATTTCTGGACATCAAGGGCAAGCGTATCATCGTGGACGGCGGCGAAACCGTCGCGGCACGCCGGGTCGAGCGGGCATTGTCCGCTGGTGCTTTGGTCGAGGTGTTTGACCCAACGCCGGGCGCCGAATTGGTGGCTTTGTTCGGTCATGCCAACCTGATCCATCATGCCCGTGTGCCGGTGGAAGCGGATTTCAACGGCTGCATGATAGCCTATGGCGCCAGCGAAGAACCGGAGCGCGACCAGCTTCTGGCCGAAGCAGGGCGGGCGGCAGGCGCGTTAGTGAACGTCGCCGATGTACGGCGCTATTGCGATTTTATCACTCCCAGCGTTGTCGAGCGTGACCCGATCACCATTGCCATTTCCACCGGCGGCTCGGCCCCGGTGATTGCCCGCAACCTGCGTGCCCGGATCGAGGCAATGCTGCCCGACGGCTATGGGCGGTTGGCGTCCTTCGCGGCACAGTTTCGCAAGAAAATCGCCGACAAGATCAGTGACGGGCGCGGGCGGCGGCGGTTTTGGGAAAACATGATCGAAGGCCGGGCGGGCGATGCCTTTCTTGCCGGGCGTGAGGCAGACGCGGTGGCACAGATCAACGCCGACCTTGAAGCCGATGGTGCTGTGACTGGCGAGGTGTGGCTGGTTGGCGCCGGGCCAGGTGACCCCGACCTGCTGACCTTCAAGGCGTTGCGCCTGATGCAGCATGCCGATGTAGTGTTATACGACCGCCTCGTTGGCCCTAGCATACTTGAGCTATCGCGTAGAGATGCCGAACGCGTCAACGTGGGCAAAAGCCCCGGCAACCACGCGCTTAGCCAAGACGAAATTACCGCGCTGATGATCAAGCTGGCACAACAGGGCAATAGGGTGTTGCGGCTTAAGGGCGGTGACCCGTTCATTTTTGGCAGGGGTGGCGAAGAGCTGGAGGATGTGGCCCGCGCCGGCATTCCGGTGCAGGTGATTCCCGGTATTACCGCCGCAGCGGGCTGTGGTGCCTGCGCTGGCATCCCGCTAACCCATCGTGATCACGCGCAATCAGTTGTATTTGTCACCGCCCACGGCGCCGGCGGCGTGCTGGGCCACGACTGGACCAAACTAGCCCGGCCCGGTCAGACTGTGGTGGTTTACATGGGGCTTGGTTCACTGGGGCTGATTACCGCTGCGGCCCTGGAGCAGGGAGTGTGCGCAGACTTGCCGGTAGCAGTGATTGACAATGGTTCACGGCAGAACCAGGTGGTGATATCGGCGACGTTAGAGACGATCGAGGCCAAGGCGGCCGCAGCCGACTTGCAAGGCCCGGCGTTGATTGTCATGGGCGATGTTGTGACCATGCGCGACAAGCTGGGATATACCGGGATCGCTGAAAAACACGTGTCGATGGATATTGGCGCACAAACGGGATTGTAAGGCGATTCGCCAGCTGGCGCTGGCGACCGGCTGGGGGCGCTGCCCCCAGACCCCCGAGGTATTTATGCCAAGATGAAAGGGTTTCGATTGTATCGAAATCAGCTTAGGTTCCAGGAATGGATTACTCAAAGCTGATCGATTCCGAAACCTGGGCGTTTATCCGTCAGACAGGAAAATTCTATCCACCCGATGCTGTAGAGATGCGTGTTGATGACCAGCGGCGGGTTTATGATTTGATGTGCCGGGAGTTCTTTCAGGGATACCCACCAAATGTTGACGTAGAGGATGAATGTTTCGGCGGGGTGCCGGTGCGAGTCTACCAAAGCGGTTCGCCGGTATTCACTGTGGTTTATCTCCATGGCGGCGGCTTTGTTGTTGGCGGGCTGGAAAGTCACGACGACATTTGCGCGGAGATTTGCGACCGGACCAATGCGCGGGTTATCAGCGTAGATTATCGGCTGGCGCCCGAGCACAAACATCCGGCCGCGTTTGTTGATGCCCTTGCAGTGGTGCGGGCGGTGTCGGCGTGCTGGCCGGGGAAGCTGGTGCTGGCTGGGGACAGCGCCGGCGCCAACCTCGCAGCAGCGGTTGCCCATAGGGTACGCGGGGACCTGGATCTGGATGGCCAGGTCTTGATCTATGGTGGCTATGGCGGAGATATGGATCGCGGTTCATTTTTGGCTCATGCCAACGCCCCCTTGCTGACCCGCGACGATATCCTGTTTTATGGCACCATTCGTTTTGCTGGCGATCCTCCCCAAGACGACCCAACAGCTGCGCCGTTGCACGATACGGATTTTACCGGCCTGCCGCCCACTATTCTGATTTCAGCGCAATGCGATCCGCTTGCCGATGATAGCCGTAACTATTGCAACGCCATTCTTTCTGCTGGCGGCAGGGCAATCCACATCGAAGAACCAGGTCTGGTCCATGGCTATCTACGCGCGCGCGCAACCGTGCGGCGCGCGCGCCTGAGCTTTAGCAGAATTCTCGCCGCAATTGACGCGCTTGGTCATCGCAAGCCCTTTCCCCCATCGCTGTAAAACGCTAGAAACGCGCGCAAACAACCCGGAGAAACGCCCATGACCCAACGCCTGCACCTCGTTTTCGGCGGTGAACTGGAAGACCCTGCTCATAACGTTTTTCGTGTGGTGGATGATATTCACATTGTCGGGATATTCCCGGATTACGACGCTGCCTATGACGCCTGGAAAGCAGAAGCGCATCGCACCGTCGATAACGCTCATATGCGCTATTACATCGCCCATCTCCATCGTTTGCGGGACGAAGCGGTCGAGGCTTCGCCAACCGAAGAATTGGGCGAGTAGCGGCGATGAGTGCCCGCCCGGGTCTGCCCTTGTTAGGGCCGGGCAAGATCCGGCGCATGAAGGCCCGGGCCCGCCAACGGCTTGAGCATGAATTGGCCCGTGGGCGCGAACATCCTGCAAGAGCCGGCGAACGTCTGGGCGAATGCTCGGTGGCCCGGCCGGACGGCCCAGTGATCTGGTTGCATACCGGGCATGAGATTGCCGCGCTGGACCAGATTGGCTTGATTGAACGGTTGCGCCTGGAGCGGGACGAGTTGAACTTCCTGGTTACAACTTCTGAATATGACCCAAGACGTCCGCTTGCCACCCATCTTCCGAAACGCTGCACCCATCAATACCTACCCTATGAAGAGGGGCCCGGCATTGACGCCCTGTTGGATCACTGGCAACCGGATGCCTCCCTCTGGGTCGACCCTGATCTGCAGCTTCATGTCGCTGAAGCGTTGGGAACGCATCAGATTCCCGGTTTTTGGGCCAATGCGTCGATGCCTGACGAGAAAAGCCACAAATTGCGCTGGTTTCCCGGTGCAACCCGCAAGGCGCTTGAGAATTTCACCCATATTCTGGCGACCGATGGCCGCTCGGCACGTAACTTGCGGCGCTTGGGCGTAGACCAATCGCGCCTGGAGGTGCTTGGATTCCTGCAAGATGGCCCGCCACCGCTGGAATGTATCGAAGCCGAGCGTGAGCCACTGGCCGGCCTTCTGGCAACCCGGCCCGTCTGGCTTGCCGCCTATGTCAGTGTTTCCGAAGAGGCCGTGGTTATCAACGCCCACCGGCATGTTTCGCGCCGCGCGCATCGCTACTTGCTGATCCTGATGCCCGCAGATGCCACCCGCAGCAGCGAACTTGTCGAGATGCTCGAACAAGATGGCTGGATCGTTGCCCGGCGATCCGCAGGGCAAAAACCAGTCGAGGACACCCAGATTTTCATTGCCGACGCACCCCACGAACTGGGCCTCATGCTACGACTTGCGCCAATTGCGTTCTTCGGCCAGACTCTGGAAGGCAGCAACGGTCAACCGGATGACCCGTTTCATGCCGCCGCCCTTGGCTCGGCGCTTTTGCACGGGCCGGAAACCGGTGCGTTTGGCGCCCGATTTGCCCGATTGCGCAGCACCGGCGCCGCGCGCCAAGTCCACACCGAAAAGGAATTGACCCAAGAACTTGAACATCTTCTGGCGCCCGACAAAGTCGCCGCAATGGCCCAGGCAGCGTGGGAAGTGGCCACGGGTGGCGCCGAAGTCACCGACCGGCTTTGTGCGCTGGTTCATGACGCACTGGACGCACGGGGGGTATAGATGCGCGCACCGGCCCATTGGTTTACGCCGCCCAAGCACCCGGACTGGAAAGCGCGAGTGCTGACCCCTCTGGGGTGGCTTTATGCCTGCGCGACCAGCCGGCGCCTGGCACGCGGAGACCGCACAAAACTCGACGTACCAGTGATCTGCATTGGCAACCTGAATGCCGGGGGAACCGGCAAAACGCCTACGGTGATCGCCTTGCAGCAAATGTTGCAGGATCAGGGGTATCGGCCACATGTGATATCACGCGGGTTCGGTGGCACGCTGCATGGCCCGGTGCAGGTCGATGAACAACACCACAATGCAGCGCAAACCGGGGACGAACCACTGCTGATCGCCGCCTTTGGCCCATGTTGGGTGGCACGCAACCGGGTGGAAGGGGCACAGGCGGCTATCTCTACCGGTGCCAATGTGATCCTGCTCGACGACGCCTATCAAAACCCGGCCTTGCACCATGACCTTTCCATTGTCGTGGTGGATGCGACCAAGGGCTTTGGCAACATGCGCTGCATCCCCGCAGGCCCGTTGCGCGAGCCGGTCGAAATTGGGCTCAAGCGTGCCGATTTCGTGCTGTCAATTGGCCCGGATACGGCGCAAAAACGGTTTGCTGATATCTGGGGGAAAGCCGTTTCCTGTCCAAAACTACGGGCCACCCTTGCGCCTTTGGAAACTGGTATCGACTGGCAAGGGCTGGACGTGTTGGCGTTTGCCGGGATTGGGCACCCGGAAAAATTCTTTGCCACTTTGAAAAGCCTCGGGGCGAATTTGCGGCGAAGCCAGGCTTTGGCCGATCACCAGCACTTGAGCGACACTCTTTTGATGCGACTGGAAGCCGAAGCGCTGGCCATGGGCGCACAGCTGGTGACAACGGAGAAGGATGCGGTGCGTTTGCCTGCGTCCTTCCGGTCCAAGGTGATTACCCTGCCCGTGCGCCTCAGCTTCGATGATCCGGCACCACTCAAAGCAGCGCTTGAGCAGATTCTGCCGGGTTAAAGCCTATTCGCTTTTGGCCGCCAACTTGGCGTCAATGGCATCTTTGAAGTCACGATACGCCATGTTCGAGAATTTCTCGCCATCAATCAAGAAAGTTGGGGTGGCGTTGATCTCGTCGGCGGCCGAGTAGTGCTGAAACGTCGCGACCAGGCTTTGCGCAACCTCGCTATCCTCCATGCAGGCGGTGATCTGCTCGTCATCCATACCCGCCAGGCGACCCATTTTGCGCAGATTATTGACAACTTCCTGAGGTTCTCCTGAACCAAGCCAATCGCGCTGCGTACCGTAAATCATGTCGTTCATACCAAAATATCGGGTCCCGTCACCACAACGGGCCAGCAGGGCTGCCCATAGCCCGTAGCGGTCAAAATAAATCTCGCGATGAATGAACCGCACTTTGCCGGTGTCTATATAATCAGCCTTCATCTGCGGAAACACTTCCTCATGAAAGCGCGCGCAATGGGGGCAGGTATAGGAAGCGTACTCGATTATGGTAATTGGCGCATCCGGGGAGCCCAAAACCATGTCGGGCGCAAGATCGACACTGCCGGAGACCTCCTGCTGCGCCAACACAGGAATACTGCTGGCAATTATCAGGAAAGCGCCCATTAACAAGCTAAGAATTCTGTTCATCAGTTTGACCTTTTCATTTTGTCCCTCGGAACTTCCCGAGTAAGTTATTTACGAGCAAGAATATTGGCCCCGAGCGTTTCTAACGCCGCCTTTAGTCCCTCATTTTCGACCCCCGCAACCACATGTGAGGCCCGTGCAACCAATTCTCCATTCGGTTGCGTCAGGGCCTGTCGCGTGGGGGCCGGTGTGAAATCCGCCTGACCCTCGGCAAAACCGGTCGGCGCAGTCTGTGTGATGCGAATGCAGGCAATAGCGGCATAGCCATAAGCAGCATTGACCCTTTGGCGCAGGGGCTCTTTTTGCATTTCCAACATTGGCGCCTGCGCCCCGGTGGTCAACAAAGTCAGAGTTGCCCCCAACCCGCCACGCCCATAGGAAACCTCGACTGGACGCGCGACGCCGGCAACGTCCTGCCCGGCAATCTCGCTCCAGTGAGTCAGCAAACGGGTTACCGCAAAACCACGCGACGCACCGGCATCCCGCACCCGCGGTGCGACCAACTTGGCGGCGCGGGCAAAGCCCCGGCCACGTTTATGGCTGTGCGTTGTCTTCATCTATGGCAAGTCCTGAACATGGCGCTATTTTAAAGGAATGGCACGTACATGCCAGCCCAAAGCGGGGAAGGATAACAAACTTGTCAGAATTGCCCCTTACTGGAAGGTTGCTTGCTTGGTACGACCAACATGCGCGCGAATTACCGTGGCGGGTGTCGCCCGGAAGCGGCGGGAAGGTGGATCCGTACCGAATTTGGCTGTCAGAAATCATGCTGCAGCAAACCGGCGTCGTTGTGGTGCGCGACTATTTCACGCGATTTACCGAGCGTTGGCCCACCATAGAGGCTTTGGCCAGCGCGCCCGAGACCGACGTTCTCGCCGAATGGGCCGGGCTTGGCTACTACGCCCGAGCCCGCAATCTGGTAAAATGTGCGCGGGTGGTCGCCAGAGATCTGGGCGGCGTTTTCCCCGATCATTATGATCAGCTGCTGAAACTGCCTGGTATTGGCCCCTATACCGCCGCGGCAATTGCCGCCATCGCCTTTGATCACCCGGAAACCGTGGTCGATGGCAATGTCGAAAGGGTCATGGCGCGGTTGTTCTCCGTGCGCGATCCGTTGCCACAATCCAAACCGGTTTTACGCGGCCACGCGGCGCGCCTGACACCGCAAAACCGACCTGGCGATCATGCACAGGCAATGATGGACCTGGGCGCCACGATCTGCACGCCGCGGAAGCCTAATTGCTTGATATGTCCGATTAAATCAGATTGTTCGGCGCGCAGGGAAGGCCTCCAGGACAGGCTGCCGATTCGCGCCAAAAAGGCGGCGAAACCAGTACGATACGGCCGGGTTTGGATAGCCCGGCGTACAGACGGTGCCTGGCTGGTTGAGCGGCGGCAGGACACGGGATTGCTGGGCGGTATGCTTGGCTGGCCGGGCGGAGAATGGGCGGAGGTTCCCGTTGAAAGCGCGCCGCCGATCACTGGAAATTGGGTCGATCCTGGCGGCGAGGTCCGACACACTTTTACCCATTTCCATCTGCGCCTGAGCTTGCGTGTCGCGCTTGTTCCCGAGGGGAGCAAACCTGATCACGGCTTTTTCATATTGGCGCCCGACTTTCGTCAAACCGACCTGCCATCGGTGATGCGCAAGGCCTACCGGCTCGCGGTTGCGACCATTGATTCGGGTCTTGGCAAGGTGTAGCGTTGCGCGCGAGAGGCGCGCCCTCAGAAGGAAGAACCATGGCTGGATCAGCATCTGTCAGTTTCCGAAATGCGCTACCGTTCTGGATTTCACTATCCTTGGTACCCCTCGTTTTCATCGCCGCAAGATATGGTGGGTGGGCGTTGCTTCTGCCGCCCGCGGGCGCTTGGTGGATGACCTCGATCCTGGACGCAATACTTGGGCGAAACACTGACAATGCCGACCCGGAAACCCCGGTAGAGAATCTGTTTTGGTACCGGTTCATAACCTTGGCCTGGCTCCCGATTCAGTTGGTGTTGATCTATGGCGCGGTGTTCTTTGTCACTCAATCTAATTCATTGGTAATATGGGAAAAAATAGCGCTCATGTTTGGAGTTGGCGTGGTCTCGGGTTCGGTCGGGATTGTCTATAGCCACGAGTTGATGCACCAGTCGAGCAGGCTGGAGCGATGGTTGGCAGATCTGCTTTTGGCAACCGTTCTGTATAGCCATTTTCGCACCGAGCATTTATTGGTCCATCACCCCCATGTGGGCACCACCCGCGACGCGGTAACGGCACGCTATAACGAGGGCTTTCACCGATACTTCACCCGGGTAATCCGCGAAGTGCCGGTATCGGCCTGGAACGCAGAGAAAGCCATGTTGGCGCGGCGTGGCCTGCCGGCAAGCAGCGCAAAAAACCCTTTCTGGCGCTACGGGGTTTTGCAGGGGATTGCCTTGGTTGCCGCATTCTGGATTGGCGGATGGTCAGGGATAATGTTCTTTGTTTTTCAGGCATTTATCGCCATGTGGCAGCTTGAGCTGACCAATTACGTCGAGCATTATGGGTTAACGCGCAAGCATCTGGGCGAAGGTAAATACGATCGTGTCATGCCGCATCATAGTTGGAACTCGGACCATATGGCGACCAACTGGCAATTCATCAATTTGCAGCGCCACAGCGACCACCATTACAAGCCTGCACGGCGTTTTCCCTTGTTGCAAACCTATGATGCAGACACCGCGCCGCTATTGCCGCGGGGCTATCCGCTGATGACGATGGCGGCGATGGTGCCGCCGATCTGGCGCCGGATCATGAATCCACGTGTTCGGGAGTGGCGGCGGAAATACTATCCGGAGATCGAGGATTGGACGCCCTACAAGATGGGCAGCCTGCCACCGCCGGAAATCCGCTAAAGTTTAAACTTTCCAAGGGGCGCAAAGACGAATATTTAAACTTTTGCGCCCATAAAAACGGAAAGTTTAATGACTCAGATCGTGAAATATCGGGTTACTGGCATGGATTGTCCGTCCTGCGCGGCCAAGATCGAGAAGGCCGTCAAGGGCGCGGGAATCGACAGCGCCGAAATTTCCACCGCCAGTCAGATTCTGAGCGTAGACCTGCCCGGCGGCGACGCACACAAAGCCGCGATGGAATCCGCGATCGAGGCGATTGGGTATGGCCTGGCGGAGATCACCGGAGACCGGGTGGCCGACCCCGGCGCGCATCTGGGGGCGGGGTATCGACGCGCGTTGTGGATTGTCATCCTCTTGAACGCCGGGTTTGGCGTGATCGAAATGGGTGCGGGGTTTCTGACCGGCTCCCAAGGGCTCAAGGCGGATGCGCTGGATTTCATAGGCGACGGGTTGATCACTTTCCTGGGCCTGCTGGCGATTGGCTGGAGCCTTTTGTG
>CAYSBG010000028.1:0-11301 GCA_964429125.1 uncultured Aliiroseovarius sp. | reverse complement strand
AGATTGGCACGGTTCGCAAGATCTTTGAGGCGGGCGATCTGGGTCGCTTCGCGGGCGGGGTCCGAGGGGGGCAGAGCATGTTCAGCCTTGAGCTTGCCCACGGCTTGCGTGTGTTTGAACCGCTCGCCCAGGGTGTAGACCAGGATGGCATCGAGCCGGTCGATGCTTTCGCGATGTTCGGCCAGAATTTCGGCCGCGCGGGTGGTGTCGTTGCTCATGACAGCTTCTCCGGGCTTGGGTGGCGGTAGATATGGCAGGGGCCGAAACGCTCGTGTTCAAAGTCGCGTTCCAGCGTCGCGCCAAGGCGTTCAGCCAGCGCAACCGAGCGCGTGTTGCCATGCTGGATCATGCTGATCGCGGTTTCCCAGCCAAGGGTTTCATAGGCGAACGCGCGGCTGGCCAAAGCTGCCTCATAGGCAAACCCCTTGCCCTCGGCGCCGTTCATCATGGTCCAGCCGAGTTCGGGCTCGGGCCAACCTTCGGGAAACCAGGGGCCTACGTGGCCCAGATAACGCCCGGTGGATTTTTCTTCGGCGCCAAAGAAGCCATAGCCGCGAAAGGCCCAGTGGCCGATGACCGAAGCCAGCCAGCGCCAGACCTGTTCACGCGGCATTTTCCCGCCCACATGGGCGCAGCGATCAGAGGCGAAAAATTCCGCTTCAGGTTCGAAATCGGCAAGCCGATGAGCGCGAAGTAGGAGGCGTTCCGTTTCAATTGTCGGAATTGTGAAAGTCGTGGCACTCATGCATAGGCCTCCACCGAGCCGTCATTGTCGATGGCCGATTCAGGTCCGGGATGACGATAGACGTGGACCCGTCCCATGAACACGTTGTCATAGGCATGTTCAAACCGGGCGCCGAGGCGTTCGGCAAGGTGAATTGAATCGGTGTTTTCCGGCACGATATTGGAACTGAGCGCGCCCATTCCCAGCACCTCATAAGCCCAGTCGCGCGCGGCTTTGGCGGCCTCAAAGGCATAACCTTGGCCTTGAAAATCCTTGTAGAGCAGCCAGCCCAATTCCGGTTCGGGCCAGCCTTCCGGCGCCCAGATACCGGCCATGCCGATATGGGTGCCATCCTGGAGGTCGACCGAGAAATAGCCATAGCCACGAAAGATCCAATGGCCCACCGACAGCGCGTGCCAGCGCCATGAATCGCTGCGGTTGAGCGGGCCGCCAAAGCCGGCGGAATACTCGGCGTCGGCGTAGAAATCAGCCAGCGGTGCGGCGTCCTCCTCGCGCGGGGCGCGCAGGACCAGCCGCTCTGTGGTGAGCGTGGGGATATGGACGCTGAGAACGGTCACTTTTTCTTGCCCAGCCCAGACAGGCCATGGGGCAGGGAGGCCCCGCCAAGGCCGGGCAGTTTGCCGCCCATCTGGCCCCCCATCTGTTTGGCTGCGGCCTCAAGCGCCTTGGGGTCCATGCCTTCCAGCCCGGCCGCGCCACCGCCCTTGCCAAACATGCCGCCAAGGGCTTGTTTGAGCATCTTGCCTTTGCCCATCTTGCCCATTTTCTTCATCATGTCAGACATTTGCCGCTGCATTTTCAACAGCTTGTTCAGGTCGGACACTTCCTGGCCTGCGCCTTTGGCGATGCGTTTCTTGCGGGACGCCTGCAGCAGGCCGGGATTGGCGCGCTCGCGTTTGGTCATCGACTGGATCAGCGCGATCTGGCGCTTGATCATCTTGTCGTCAATGCCCGCCGCGGACATCTGTTTTGACATCTTGCCCATGCCGGGCATCATCGACATGATCCCTTCCATACCGCCCATTTTCTGCATTTGCTCCAACTGCATACGCAGGTCGTTCATGTTGAACTGCCCCTTCATCATGCGCCGGGCCATGCGCTCGGCCTGCTCGGCTTCGATGGTTTCCTGGGCCTTTTCCACCAGCGAAACGATGTCGCCCATGCCAAGGATGCGCCCGGCAATGCGCTCGGGTTCAAAAGTTTCTAACTGGTCGAGCTTTTCGCCGATGCCGACAAACTTGATCGGCTTGCCGGTGACGGCGCGCATGGAAAGCGCTGCACCACCGCGCCCGTCGCCATCCATCCGGGTCAGAACAACGCCGGTAATGCCGACCTTGGCGTCAAATTCCTCGGCCACTTCGACGGCCACCTGACCAGTCAGTCCATCGACCACCAGCAGAGTCTCGCGCGGAGAGGCGATCTTTGACACCGCCTCGACCTCGCCCATCAGGGTCTCGTCAATATGCAGACGCCCGGCGGTGTCGAGGATATAGACGTCATAGCCGCCCATGGTTGCCTGCTGCTTGGCACGACGCGCGATGTCCTCGGGCTTTTGCCCCGGCACAATTGGCAGGGTGTCAACGCCGATCTGGCTGCCCAGCACCTTGAGCTGGTCCATCGCCGCCGGGCGGTAAATATCCAGCGAGGCCATCAGCACCCGCTTGCCGTCACGATCCTTCAGGCGTTTGGCCAGCTTGGCTGTCGTGGTAGTTTTACCGCCCCCCTGCAATCCAACCATCAGGATCGGCGCCGGCGGATTGTCGACTTTGAGCGCGCCCGCCTCCCCCTCGCCGGTAAGCATGTCGACCAAAGCGTCATGGACAATCTTGACCACCTGCTGACCGGGGGTAACCGATTTGGTCACCGCCTGCCCGGTGGCCTTTTCTTGTACGTTTTTAACAAAATCGCGCGCCACTGGCAGGGACACGTCGGCCTCAAGCAAGGCAACGCGAACTTCGCGCAGCGCGGTCTTCACGTCGTCCTCGGAAAGCGCACCCTGCTTGGTCAGCCGGTCAAAGACGCCGGACAGGCGGTCTGATAGACTTTCGAACATGTTGCTCTCCTTCTTTGCAGCCTGCCTCAAATGGCAACAAAACCGCGTAACGCCAAACGCCCCCGTGGGCGAAACCTCGCTGACGGGGGGCGATCCCGGACATGGGCCGGGACCGGAAAGCTGGGCCTTCCGGGTATGCAGGTGGATTTAGGCCGGGTGCTGCGCCGAGTCAAGCCCCGCCCGACTTCCCACCAGGCTTCAATCGCGCACATGCCAGGGCGCCCTTTCATCTTTCCGGAAATACTCCCGCCGGAGGCCCGGCGCGGCACGCGCCGGTTATGGCGAACGCGCTGCCGCCAGCCACGCATTTATCAGGCCGGTAATCTGCGCGTGATTTGAGCCACCCGTATGGGTGGTAATTGGATGATATCCGGCGCTTTCGCCTTCCTTGATCTGCAAGTTTATCGCCCGCTGGCTCCCCCCCTTTGCGGTCCGCCGCGTGCTTAACGCGGCGCGGCTGATTTCGTCCAGCCGATGGGTTACCCGGGTGCGATTTCCCAACCCGGCGGAAATGATTTCCACACTTTGCGAGGGGCGGTCAAAGATCACCCGCACCGGGCGCACCAGCACCCAGAAAAACAACAGGCACAGGCCAACCGGAAGGACGAAAATCAACCCTTCCCGATTACCCGCCAGCAAAGAGTTTATCGCAACTATAGAAAAAACAGCAGCAAATCCACCAAGCATCAAGCCATAGCCCCATGGGGAATGGGCAATGACCAACTGGTCCGGATTATTGCGAATAACGCGCATGGGTTTCCTCCGATCAGTGTCCGGTTGTCGCAACTCTCCCGGCACAGCCTGCTGGTATCAGGCCCCGAGCCGTGAAAGCAATTCCTCGACCATAGTGCGATACTCCCCGCCGAACAGCACTAAATGTACCAGGGCGGGCCAAAGCTGATAGACCGCGCGCCGCGTTTCCCAACCGGGGGCAAGATACCCGTAGGCTTGCCAAAATGCTTGGGGTATGTCGGCAAACAAAGTCAGCATTGCCAGATCAACCTCGCCATGGCCGTAGTAGCAGGCCGGGTCGATCAGCCAGGCCTTGCCTTGGGACGTTATGATATTGCCGACCCACAAATCCCCATGCAGCAGGCTGGCATCGGGCCGGGCCGGCAGGATTTCGGGCAGGCGTCGGGCCAGTGCTTGCAGGCGCGGACGTATTTCCGCGGGAAGCACCGTCTGCAGGCCAAGCAGGCGCCGGCGTGCCCAAAAATCCGGCCAATCGGCCAGCGGGGTATTGTCGATCGCTAGCTTGCCAAAGGCATAGGCCTCGTCCCAGCCGTATGCCTCGCCATGCATGCCATGAAGCCGTGTCAGGCGGGTGCCAAGATCGCTGTAGCTCCCCGGCGTGTGGTACTCCTCTGACAGGTTTTCCAGCAGCATGACCTGCCCATGCACCGCCAGCACCTGTGGCACACGCGCGCCGGCCCGCTCCAGTGCCGCCAGCATGCGCGCTTCTGTCGCCACCAATTCCCCGGCCTTTGCGACTACCGTGCGCCCTTCTTGCAAGCCTACCTGCGCGACCTCGGACAGGTCTCCGCCCCGGAGCGGCTGGATCGTTGCCGCGCGCCCACCGATCCGGGCCAACGCCTCTGTCAGCCCCTCCAAGTCAGCTTTGCCTCCCCCGCCCGCATCGGTTCGCGTGCCCGATCAAAACGCAGATAGGCCAGGGCGCGGCCGTTTGCCTGGGTAAACAACGTCCCCGCCGGGCGCCCGGCATCGCTGTTAATGACGCTTCCGACTGGCGCGGCGCCGTCAATCTCCACCTGCACCAAGCCCTTTTTCAGCTCGGTCTTGTGTTTCATGCGCGCCGTAACCTCTTGGCCCACATAGCAACCCTTGCGGAAATCAACGCCGTTCAGCCGCTCAAAGCCAGCTTCAAGGATAAAGGTATCGCTGTTTAGCTCAATTGCGGTTTGTGGCACCACATGGGCGACGCGCAAGGCGTCCCATTCACTGTTGTCGCCATCGCTGTTGTTGCTGTGCTGCGCGTCGCCATACAGCCGCCAGCCCAGCTCTGGTAGACGCGGATCGCTCAGCGCCCCCTCCGGTGCGGGCCCGATGCCCCGGGATACGCGCACCTCGCTGGCGACGATCTCCACCTTCGAGCGCAGCTTGTACATTTTTAGCCGTTGCAGAAGCCCGTCTGCCAAAGTTGCGTCCACATCCAGAAAAATCGCCTCCGGGCGCTCCACCAAAAAGAAATCGGCCAGGTATTTACCCTGTGGTGTCAGCAACGCCGCATAGAGGATTTGCGTCTCCGCAAGGTTCCTGACGTCATTGGTAACCAGCCCTTGCAGGAATTTCACCCGCTCCTCGCCGGAGATTTGCAAAATTCTGCGTGTCATGTCTTTCCCCTGTCCTGCGCGTCTTTAATATAGGGGCGAACGCCCGGTGGAAAAGGACCAATGCGCGCACCCCTGTCAATCATCCTGCCGACACTCAATGCCGAGTCGGACCTGCCTGGGGTATTTTCCGCGTTGATGGAAGGCGTGGCGACCGGGTTGCTGCGCGAATTACTGGTCTCCGACGGCGGCTCGTCCGATGCCAGTTGTGAAATCGCCCGTAGAGCGGGGGCCGAGGTGATCCCCGGCCCCGCCGGGCGTGGCGGGCAGTTGGCGCGCGGGGCGGCCGTGGCCCAAGGGGACTGGCTGTTGTTTTTGCATGCCGATAGCTGGCCCGCGCCGGGTTGGGCCGAAATCGTGGCGACACATATGCTGACCCGGTCCGATCAGGCCGCGGCATTCCGCCTCGCATTCCGTGCATCCGGGCCGGGTGCCCGCCTCACGGCGGGCTGGGCCAATCTGCGCACCCGGCTTTTTCATATGCCCTACGGCGATCAAGGTCTGCTTATCTCGCGCGCGCTGTATGACTCGACAGGCGGTTTTGCCGATATACCTTTGATGGAGGACGTGGCGATGGCGCGCGCGCTCGGACGACGACTGCGTTTGATGGACCATGAGATCAGTACCGATGCAGGGCGCTATCTTGCGCAAGGTTGGCTGCGGCGTGGGGCAAAAAATTGGTGGACCATGACCCGCTTTTTAGCCGGCACGGACCCGGAAATCCTGGCCAAACGATACTGAATTCTGCCTTTCATCTTGGCCCAAATACCTCGGGGGTGTGGGGGCAGCGCCCCCACCCGGTCGTCCTGGCGCCAGCCAGGGCGAAAACTCAGCCTTCCTGAAATTGCAGCCGATACAATTCTGCATATAGCCCGCCGCGGTCCAGCAGGTCCTCATGGCTGCCCTGATCCACCACCCGGCCTTGATCCATGACCACGATCTTGTGCGCCTCGCGGATCGTTGCCAGACGGTGGGCAATGACCAGCGTTGTGCGCCCCTGGCTGAGCCGTTCCAGCGCCTCTTGCACCAGCTTTTCCGACTGCGCGTCCAGTGCCGAGGTGGCTTCGTCCAGCAACAGGATTGGCGCATCGCGCAAAATCGCCCGGGCAATGGCAACACGTTGGCGCTGGCCGCCTGACAGGTTAGAGCCGCGTGGCCCGGCTTGCGCACCAAGCCCGTCTTCGCTACGGGCCAGAAACGCGCTGACATGGGCTGCATCCAGCGCGTGTCCGAGCGTCTCCGGGTCGGCCTCCCCGCCCATCAGCACGTTGTCGCGCAGGCTTTCATCAAACAAAAGCGCCTCCTGGCTGACCACGGAAAACAAGCTGCGCAGGGTGGGCAGGGTCATGGCGTCAACCGCCACGCCGCCAATTTCGATGGTGCCACCCTGGGTATCGGCAAGCCGGGTGAGCAGGTTGAACACGGTGCTTTTACCCGCGCCCGAGGGGCCAACCAGGGCGGTGGTTTCCCCAGCGCGCGCGGTGAAGGACAGGCCGTTCAGAACCGGCGTGTCGCCATAGGAAAACCGCACATCCCGCAGGCAAACATCCGCGCTTTCGACGGGTTCCGCTGGGGGGATGGGCCGGGCAGGGGACAGGATGGTGGGCTGTTGGGCAAACACCGCGCGCAGACGTTCCAGGCTGGCCAGCGCCGCTTGCCACGCGCCCGAGACATTGCCGATCCGCCTGAGCGGGTCAAAGATCAGCGCCATGGCAGTGAAGAAGCTCATGAATTCGCCGACTGTCTTTTCGCCGTCCATGATCTGTAGCCCGCCATACATCAACACGCCAAAAAAGCCGAGTGCGGCGATCAGGTCGATCATCGCCAGAATGCCGGCCTGGGCGGTTTCGGCGCGCAGGTGGCGGGACATGAAACGGGTGATGGCGCTACTGATCCGGTCACGCTCGCGGGTTTCGGTGCCGGTGAGTTTAATGGTGTTGATGCCGTGAAATGCTTCGTCCAGCCGGGTGGAAATCTGCGCCGCCTCGTTGCGGGCCTGGCTGGAAGATTTGCGCACATGACGCTGCAGCGCATTGATGGGCAGCATCAGAATTGGCGCCGAGGCAATGGCGATCACGGTCCACAGCCAGTCGACATAGAGCGCCACTCCCAGAAGCGCCACAAGGCTGACCACATCGCGCGCCAGAGCGGCCAGCACCTGTTCCCAAAGGGTCGAGACCGCCTGGGTGTCGCCGCGCACCCGTTCGATCAGGGTGCCTGGGGCGTTTTCCTGAAAAAAGCTGCTGTCCAGCCGCAGCATATGCGCGACCATATCGCCCTGCATTTTCGCCGATACCTGTTGGCCGATCCTGACCATCAGCACCCGGTGGCTGAAGGCGGCCAGCGCACGCACGGCAAACACCCCGGCAACGCCCAGTCCGACCCAGACAATGGCACCACGGTTCTGCGCGGTGAAAACGTCATCAAACATCGGTTTGATCATCCACGACAAGGCGCCAAGCATTGCCCCTTCGATGGCCATCAGCAACAGGGCAAGCCCAAGGCCAAACCGATGGGCGCGCACATAGTCGCGCCATAGCCAGGCGGTGATTTCGCGCCCCGGGGCAAGTATTGCTTCCGGTGGTTGGGAAATCGGCGTCCGGGTCATTTTGGTTTCGCTCTTTTGGCCTCGAACGCCGTGGTAATTGCGGCACGGTCATAGCGGCTGGCGATCCAGCGGCGGATCGGCATCGGCGCGTCGCTTGTGTCCTGGCGATAGCTTTCCAGCAAATGGTCCAGAATGCCGGCGCGCGATTTCCTGCGGTGGGCGTATTTAAGTGAAAGTTCGCCCAAAGCCTGCTCGACCGATGCGTTCTGCTGGTCCATCAGATAAAACGCTGCGGCCAGGCCAGAGCGATCGGCGCCGGATTTGCAATGCATGAAAAACGGTTTCTCGACTGTGTCAAACAGTTCGAACAATCGCAGATAGGTCTCGCGGCTACAAAGGGAATAAGCCTCCAACTGGTGGTCAACCAGTGTCAGTCCCTGGGCGTCGCAGGCTTCTTTTTCGAACAGATAAACCGCAAAAGCCGAAGGGCCGCGCAGGTTGAGCAAGGTGCGGATACCCATTTGTTTCAGCTGGGCGATGCGTTTGGGGTCGGGTTGATTGCCGCGCCAGGCGTCCGGGGAAAGCTGGCGGGAGTTGCGCCAGACACGCCGCAGGAACGCATGATCCACCACATGGGTGTGCCATACTGCTTTCTTGCGTGCTTCGGGCGTGGAAATATCATCGCCAAAGGAGGAATTATAAGCCAGTTGCCACGCGGTGGCTTTCCTGTGCAGATTTTTTAAGAAACCGGGCATGGTGGCTCGCATATAGTTACTTGGCGGGGTTTAGCGGTGATGGGCCGTGGGGGCAAGGAGGAGCAAACCGGCGGCCCAAGCTCCGGGGTCTTGCAATGGTGGCCGGGATGGGGCTAGCTGGTCCGGAATTTCTCTGACGAGGATACAGGCATGACGCTTTTCCATGGACGAACCTATCTTGCCATTCCCGGCCCCTCGGTCGTCCCGGACCGCGTGCTTGAAGTCATGCACCGGGCCTCGCCAAACATATACGAGGGCGCGCTGGTCGACATGGTGCCGGGGCTTGTGGACGACCTCAAGGCGGTGGCGCGCACCAATGCGGACCTTGCGGTCTATATCGGCAATGGGCATGCGGCGTGGGAGGCGTCCCTGGCCAATGTACTAGCGCCCGGCGACAAGGTATTGGTGCTGGCCAGTGGGGCATTCGCCATGGGCTGGGCGGCAATCGCCGAGCGGATGGGGGCCCAGGTTGAGGTGCTGGACTTCGGCAAGCAGGCGGCGTTGCAACCGGACGCGGTGGCGGCGCGGCTGATGCAGGATCAGGCCGGCGAAATTGTTGCGGTGCTGGCGGTGCATGTCGATACCTCCACCGGGATCCTGGCCGACATTGCCGGGCTGCGCCACGCCATGGACAAGGCAGGTCACGGCGCATTGTTGATGGTCGATTGCATCGCGTCCCTGGGCTGCGACCGGTTTGAGATGGACGCCTGGGGTGTGGATGTGGCGCTGGCGGCCAGCCAAAAGGGCCTGATGTGTCCGCCCGGATGGCTTATGTATTCTTTAACGAAATAGCAGCGGCGCGCCGTGAGGCCGTGGGCTGTAGCTCGCCCTATTGGGACTGGGTGCCGCGGGCGGCGCCGGAATTGTTTTATCAGTATTTTGCCGGAACCGCGCCGGTGCATTTGCTTTTGGGACAGCGCGAGGCCCTGGACATGATCGCCGAGGAGGGCGGCATTGAGCCGGTCTGGGTGCGCCACGAGAAGCTGGCACGTGCGGTTTGGGCCGCATGTGATGCCTGGGGGGCGGCTGGAGAGTTGAAAGTAAATGCCTTGCCTGGGGAACGTAGCCATGCGGTTACGGCGCTGCAGTTGGTGGCGCCGAATGCGACGCGCCTGCGCCAATGGTGTGAAACAAAGGCCGGGGTGACGCTTGGCATTTCTTTGGGCATGGTGGCGGGCGATGACCCGGCCTGGCATGGCTATTTTCGCCTTGGTCATATGGGGCATGTGAATGCGCATATGCTCATGGGCGTTCTCGGGGTGATGGAGGCCGGGATGCAGGCGCTGGATATTGATTACGGGGCCGGGGCGCTGGCGGCGGCGGCCGGGGTGATTGCCGAGGCTTGAGCGGGCGCATTTTCGCTATAGGTTCGAATTGTGCTTTTTTTGGCTGAAAAAACCGCTTTCCACGTCTGCTTTACATAAAAAGTGAAAGTTATGGCTGCGTGTTACGGGCGGCTTCCAAGGCTTTCGGAAGCGCCGCCTCAAAGGCATCAAGCTCTTGCGACCGGCCCGCGGAAACGCGGATGCAGCGATTTTGTGGAGCGGCAAATGGCATGCGGATAAACACGCTCTGGTCCGCCAGCGCAGAAACGACAGCCTTGGCGAAATCAGCGCCCTGGTGGCAGTCAATGGCAACGAAATTGGTCGCCGACGGCAGGGCGGTGAGCCGATTGGCGGCGGCGATCTCTCCAATACGCACACGGGCGGCTGCGACGCGCGCTCGGGTCTGGTCGAGCCAGGTCTGATCGGCCAAAGCGGCCAGAGCGCCGGCCTGAGAAATGCGGGCCATGCCGAAATGGTTGCGCACCTTGTGGAAAGCGGCGATCAACTCGGGCGCGGCGATAGCATAGCCGACCCTGGCGCCGGCCATGCCGTAGGCCTTGGAAAACGTGCGCATGCGAATGACATTTGGGGTGTCGGGAACAAGCGGTGGAGCGGTGCCATCGGGGGCGAACTCCATATAGGCCTCGTCAAGGATCAAAAGCGCGCCCTCGGGCACTGCGTCGATCATTGCCTGCATGGCGGCGGAGTCATGCCAGGAGCCCATCGGGTTATCGGGATTGGCGATATAGATCAGCTTGGCGTCAACCTCGGCGGCTTTCGCGAGCAGGGCGGCTGGGTCTTCGCGATCATCCTTGTAAGGGACGGTAACGATGTCACCACCAAAACCCGCAACGTGATAGTTGAAGGTCGGGTAAGCACCTGCGGAGGTTACCACTTTATCGCCCGGAGCAATAAACAGGCGCACCAGATAGCCAAGCAGCCCGTCGATGCCTTCGCCAATCATGATGTTGTTCGCCGCGATTCCGTGGAAGGCAGCCAGCGCCTGGCGCAGATCGTGGCTTTCCGGGTCGCCATACATCCAGGTTTCGCCGGTTACCGCCTGCATCGCGGCAATTGCAGCGGGGGAGGGGCCAAAGGTGTTTTCGTTGGCGCCAAGGCGTGCGGTGAACGGGCGCGACATGGCGCGTTCCTGGGTTTCCGGGCCAACAAAGGGCACTGACGCGGGCAAACTGGCGGCGAGTGGGGTAAATCGGTATTTGGCCATGTAGATCTCCTTGTGGGGAGAATTGCGTCAAAGCTCCCCGACGCGCAAGGTTGAAAATGGGTCGCGAAAGGCCATTTCAGGAGTAATTGCAATAATTGTGGAGCCACCATGACCGATATGAATCGTCGTCTTTTTCTTGCCTCTGCCGCAGGCGCAGCAACCTTGCGCGGTCTGCCAAAGCTGGCCACGACCCCACCTGCGCGGCGCATTTTGACGCTGGTTTATGATAAAAGCCTTGGAATGATGCGGGCGATTGAACGGGTTGTGCATTAGGCAGCGGGACGTCGGGCAAGGGTTCCCGA
>CAYSBG010000027.1:0-11303 GCA_964429125.1 uncultured Aliiroseovarius sp. | reverse complement strand
AAAACCGCCCGCCACGGCCAGGGCGATCACCCCGTGGTCATAGGCGCCTATCGCCGTGGTCCGAACCATGACACGCCCGCCCGCACGCTGAATTGCCTCCCGTCGCGCCCTGACCCAGGCCGTCGGTGCCTGCCCTTCGATCGGCCCGCCCGCGTATACCCCCCCGCCCGCCTGTGGGTGGTCATCTACCAGCCAGACCCGCTGTCCGGCCTCGGCTGCCACCTCGGCCGCGGCCAGACCCGCAGGCCCGCCGCCAATGACCAACAGGTCACAGGCCGCATGGCTCTGCGCCGCAAGAGGGAAATCGGCGCTTTCCTCCAATGCGCCCAACCCGGCCATTGCCCGGATCCTCGGCTCGAACAGGTGCCAGTCGGGCCACATGAAGGTCTTGTAGTAAAACCCCGCGGGCATGAGCGCGTGAAACAGGTCCAGCCCGCCTTTCACATCCCGCGCCGCACGGGGCCAGGCATTGACCGCGCGCGCCTCCATCCCTTCTTGCAACGGCGTCGTTGCGGCTGGCATGTTCGGCAGGGATAGCCCGCCAAGGCGGATATTCATCACCGCATTGGCATCATCCACCCAGGCGCCCCAAATACCGCGCGCACGATGGTATTTGAACGAGCGGCCGATGATTTGCACCCCGTTGGCCAGCAAGGCCGAGGCCAGCGTATCGCCGGGATGTCCCACATAGGCGCGCCCGTCAAAGGTGAATTTCACCTTGCGCGACCGATCGATCAATCCTCCCGTTGGCAACCGATAGCCGCTCATGAAATGTCCTTTCCAGGCGCACGACTGCCATGCACTTTCATGCTTTGCGTATCGCGCTCCATGACGAACACCTCAGAGCAGGTCCGGTGCATCCATACTTCGCGCGCCGTCCCCAACGGGTTTGGGTTGTCATACAAATATGCCGCCCAAGCCTCGTCGCTTACCGCGCGCGCAGTCTGGGGCCGCACCTTGCCGCCCGGCCCGAGAAACACAAATTCCCGCTCGTCACGTAACCCGCAGAAAGGGCAAGGGAAAAGCTGCATCTTTCCTCCTAATGGGCAATCCCTGCCGCCGCGCCTTCGTCAACAAGGCGACCCGTGGCAAAACGCGACAAATCGAACGGACGACTGATTTCGTGGTGGGCGCCATGGGCCAGCAAATGGGCAAACAGCGTCCCCCCTGCCGGGATCGCCTTGAAGCCGCCCGTGCCCCAGCCGCAGTTCAGGTACAGGCCGGGAACCCCCGACGGGCCAAGAATGGGCGAGCTGTCCGGGGTTACATCGACAATGCCCGCCCAATGGCGCAACAGCTTGACCCGGGCCAGCGACGGCGCCAGTTCCAGAATACCCGCCAGCACCGCCTCCTGCATCGGCAGGTTGCCACGTTGACCATAGGACGGCACCCGATCCAGCGCCCCTCCCATGACCAGCCCACCCTTGTCGGATTGGCTGAAATACACCCCGGCCGCGGCGGAAAATGCCACTGTGTCAATCACCGGCTTTAACGGTTCGGAAACAAAGGCCTGCAGCGCATAAGAGGTGATCGGCAAGGTTTTTCCCACCATCCCCGCCAGCACCGAGGAATGTCCGGCCACCGCCGCACCAACCCGCCCGGCGCGGATCTCACCGCGCGTGGTCTGTACCCCGGTGATACGGCCCGCTTCCCGGACAAACCCGATCACCTCGCAATTTTCGACAATGTCAACGCCCAACGCGCTTGCCCCCCGCGCATAGCCCCACGCCACCGCATCATGGCGCCCGGTGCCGCCGCGCGGCTGAAAACTGGCGCCATGGATCGGAAACCGTGCATCACCGCGAAAGTTCAGCACCGGCGCCAGGCGCCGCACCGCTTCACACCCCAGCAAATCCGCATCGACCCCGTTCAGGCGCATGGCATTCACCTGACGCGCGGCCATTTCCATCTCGCCCTCGCTATGGGCCAACATCATCATGCCACGCTGGGAAAACATCACGTTGAAGTTCAACTCACGCGACAGCCCCTCATACAGGCGCAAGGAAAGGTCATAGAGCGCGCAGCTTTCCGGGTAGTAATAATTGGAGCGGATCGCCGTGGTATTGCGCCCGGTATTGCCGCCGCCAAGCCAGCCCTTTTCCAGCACCGCAACCCGCGTAATGCCATGGTTCTTTGCCAGATAATAGGCCGTGGCAAGGCCATGCCCGCCGCCACCAATGATCACCACGTCATAGGATTGCTGCGGAGACGCCCGACGCCAGGCCGGCTTCCACCCCCGGTGTCCCCGCGCGGCCTCCACCAGAAGCCGAAATGCCGAATATCGCTCACCCATATCCTACCATGCGCCCTTCGCGCCGCAAATGAAAGCCCCGTTCATCTTGGCCAAAATACCTCCGCCGGAGGCCTCACATCGGCCGAGCGAAGCGAGGCCCCCGGTCGCCTGGCGCAGCTAGGCGAAACTTATTGCGGCAGGGCCTGGCGGATGTCCTCCAGAATGTCGTCGATATCCTCAAGCCCTACGGAAAACCGAACCAGGCCTTCGCTGATCCCGTGATGGGCGCGCTCTTCTTCGCTATAAGTGGCATGGGTCATGCTTGCCGGATGCTGCACCAGGGTTTCCGCATCCCCCAGCGACACCGCACGCGACACCAACCGCAAGCGGTTCATCATCGCCACCCCGGCAGCATATCCACCAACCAGTTCCAGCGAAACCATGCCGCCAAATGCCTGCATCTGCCGTTTGGCCAGAGCGTGTTGGGCAAAACTTTCCAGCCCCGGGTAGTTCACCACCTGCACCGCCTCAGAACCTTCCAGCAGGCGCGCGACCTGCATGGCGTTTTCGCTATGGCGTTCCATCCGCAACGCCAGGGTCTTGAGCCCACGGGCGATCAGCATGGCATTGAACGGCGCCAGGGTCGCGCCGGTCATGTCCTTCAGGCCAAAGCCGCGGATTTCGTCGATCATTTCCTGACGCCCGACCGCCAGCCCGGCAATCACATCGCCGTGGCCGTTCAGATACTTGGTCGCCGAATGCACCACCAGATCGGCACCCAGCTCGATCGGGCGGGTAATCCATGGCGTCGAATACGTGTTGTCAACGATGACAATGGCACCATGCGCATGGGCGATTTTTGACACCGCTTCGATATCCACCAGGCGCATGTTCGGATTGGCCGGGGTTTCAAAATATACCACTTTGGTTTTTTCGGAAATCGCCGCCACGAGATTGGCCGGATCGGTCATGTCGATATGCGTGGTCTTGATACCGAACTTGCCAAGCCCATGATTCAGCAGGCTGAATGTGCATCCATAGAGGGTTTTGTCGGTCAAGACTTCGTCCCCCGGCTCCAGCAATGTCCACAGGCAGGCGCTGATTGCGCCCATTCCCGAAGCGAAGGCGATGCCCGCCTCTGCCGCTTCCAGAGACGCGATGCGCTGTTCCAGGATGCGTGTGGTCGGGTTGTTGGTGCGCGAGTAGATATAGCCTTCACGCTCGCCGGCAAAAATCTCGCCGCCCTGCTCGGCGGTCTCGAAGGTAAACGTCGAGGTCAGGTGCAAGGGCGGGGTCAGGGCGCCCTCGTTGTCGCGACTGTCATAGGCGTGGTGAATGGCTCGGGTGGCAAAGCCCTTGGGCGCGTTTCGCATGCTGTATCCTTGTGCGTGTTCAGACGTTTTAATGGCGCGAAAAAGCTGCGGTGGCAATGGGCTGGAAAATTTTGTGACCGTATGGTCAGTTTTTTATGCACACAGCCCCCACAAGCCTTATAAGAAACGTATCTGCAAATGGAGAGCCTTGAATGTCCAACCCCCTGATCGCCGCGCGCGATGCCTTTGTCACCCGCAATCCGGCCCGCGTTTTTTCCCGCGAAGGGCGCAATTGGGACGTGCTGGAAGCCGGCACCGGGCCTGTGCTGCTGCTGTTGCCGGGCACCCTGGGCCAGGGAGACGTCTTCTGGCAGCAGATCGACGCCCTGTCCGACCGTCTGCGGATCGTCGCGCTCAGCTATCCCGAGACCGGCACCCTGGAAGCCTGGGCCGCCGATATTCTGGCGCTGATCAACGACATGGCGCTGCTGAAAGTTTCTCTTCTGGGCACCTCCCTTGGCGGCTATCTGGCGCAATATATCGCTGCCACGCATCCCACGCGCATTGCCAGGTTGATTGCCGCAAATACCCTTGTCGATACCACCCCCGTACAAACCGCCCGGCCCTATGTGCTGGACCTGCACAACGAGTCGATTGCCGTCCTGCGCGCCGGTTTCACCGACGGGCTAAGCGCCTGGGCCGAGGCCGATCCGACAGTGGGAAACGTGGTTGACCTGCTGCTGCAGGAGGTCAACGGGCGGATTTCCGAAGCCGGGCTGCGGGCGCGGCTTTCGGCGTTGAAACAGGCCCCGGCCTTGCCGCCGCCTGCCCTGCCCGCAGATATGATCACCAGTATCGAAAGCGATGACGACCCGCTCATTCCCGCGGCCATGCGCGCGCAAACGCGCACCGCCTTGCAACCGGCCGTCGCCTATAGATTTCGCCATGGCGGCCACTTTCCGTATCTGACCCAGGCACCGGCTTATACGGCGCTGTTGGAACAGGTCATGGGGTTGGAAAAAACCGGCGGAATATGGGGGAAATCGGCGGAGCGCGTTCTATGATTGTCCTTTCTGAACAAGACATTTCCGATCTGCTGCCAATGGGCGCAGCAATCGAGGTCATTGAGCGGACCATGCGCGCGGTCGCCACCGGGGGCGCCGAGCTTCCGCTCAGGTTTGCCATGCCGGTTGGGGGCGACAATTTCATGGGTGTAATGCCCGGCGCGCTGAACGAGCCCGCTTGTTTCGGCGTCAAACTGGTCAGCCTGTTTCCCGGCAATCCGGCCCGTGGCCTGTCCAGCCATCGCGGCGCAATCGTCTTGTTTGAAGCCGAAACCGGCGCGGCGATTGCCATGATGGACGCCGGGTTATTAACCGCGCTCCGCACCGCCGCCGCCAGCGCCGTCGCCACCCGCGCCCTAGCGCAGGAAAACGCCGAAATCCTTGCCATACTCGGCATTGGCGAGCAGGCTTGGCACCATCTGCAGGCAATATGTGCGGTGCGCCCGATTGATGAATTGCGCATCGCCGGGCGCGACGCCCAACGCACCGCACGCTTTGCCAAACGCGCGGCAAACGCCTTTCCCGCGCTCCAGATCAGCCATGGCACGGATGTGGAAAAGGCCGTTGCCGGGGCCGATATCCTGTGCAGTGTGACGGCATCGCCCACCCCGATCCTCAAGGGGGCGTGGCTGCCGAAAGGGGCACATGTGAACCTGGTTGGCGCCTCGCACGCAGGCGTGCGCGAAGTCGACGACGCCGTGGTGACGCGCAGCGACATATGGGTCGACTACCTGCCCTCGGCGCTGGCCCAGGCGGGCGAGATCGTCGATATGATCAAGGCGGGAAACCTGGACGCAAGCGACCTGAAGGGCGAGATCGGCAATGTGCTGAACGGGACCGCCGTGGGGCGCGCTCACCCGAAGCAGATCACCCTCTACCGTTCGCTTGGTGTGGCCGCGCAGGACCTCGCTTGTGCGTGGTATGCCTTTGAAAAAGCTAGTTTTTCTGGCAGAGGCCAGCAGGTGGAAATCTAGCCGGTCGGTTTATATCTGGCCCTCGGTCTCGATCCGGATCGTCGTGCCGCAATGCTTGCAATGCACCGCATCCGGGTCGTGCAGGGTAAGCCCGCAGGTCTCGCAGGTCTGGCGCACTTTTTGCGGTCGGAACAAGGCGGTGGCAAGTTTCAAAAACAGGGTGATGCCAAAGATCATCACCGCCACCGCCAGCATCCGCCCACTGGTGCCGTGGAGCGTAATATCCCCGAACCCGGTGGTGGTCAGGGTGGTCACCGTGAAGTAAAGCGCATCCGCATAATTGGCAATATCCGGGTTGCTGCCAACTTGGGTCGCATAGATCAATCCGGTCATGACGAACAGGAACACCAACAGGTTGATCACCGCCATCACCACCTCTTCATGCTCGCGGAAATAGCGAAAATCCTGCCGCAGCCGGGCAACCAGTTGATAGGTATGCAGCAGGCGCAGCGTACGCAGTATGCGCAAGAACCCAAAGCCCTCTCCGGCGATCGGTGCCAGGAATGACAGCACCGCCGCAATATCCGCCCACGAGGCCGGGCGTAAAAGAAACCCGGTCAGCGACGTCTCAAGGCGCAGTCGGATAAGAAAATCGGCAAGGATCAACACCCCGAAAACCATGTCGATGGCTTCGATCAACGATGTGCGCTGAACAAAGGATGTAGCGATGACGAAAACAATCGTCAGCAGGTCGAACGCCAGCAAACCATAGCGAAACCAGTGCGCCGCCGTGGTGTCGCCTTCGTAAAGGTTGCGCACGTTTTGAAAAATGCCCGACATGCCCTCTCCCCTGCCCTCAGGCGTGGTTCAGGCCAGCATATGCACCAGACAGGACAAAATGACCAGTCCCGCCCCTTGCACCCGGACGGTAAATCAGGCACCACAATCGGGTTGATAATCCCGACCCCCTCAGGGCACGGGCAAGGAGTGGCGACAGAACATGAGCACAAGTGCAAAACCGACAGAAGACATCTCGGTCAGGGACGTTTTCGGCATTGATAGCGACATGAAGGTAAAGGGGTTTGAAGCCCGAACCGACCGGGTGCCGACAATTGACAGCACCTATCGCTTTGACCCGGACACCACGCTGGCCATTCTCGCCGGTTTTGCCTACAATCGCCGGGTGATTATCCAGGGCTATCACGGCACCGGCAAATCGACCCATATCGAACAGGTCGCCGCCCGTCTGAACTGGCCCTGCGTGCGGGTCAACCTTGACAGCCACATCAGCCGCATCGACCTGATCGGCAAGGACGCGATCAAACTGAAAGACGGCAAACAGGTGACCGAGTTTCAGGAAGGTATCCTGCCCTGGGCCTTGCGCAATCCTACTGCGATTGTCTTTGACGAATACGATGCCGGGCGCGCCGATGTGATGTTTGTCATTCAGCGGGTGCTGGAGCACGACGGCAAGCTGACCCTGCTTGACCAGAACGAAGTGATCACCCCGCACCAGTCTTTTCGCCTGTTTGCCACCTCCAACACCGTTGGTCTGGGCGACACCACGGGGCTGTATCACGGCGTGCAACAGATCAACCAGGCGCAGATGGACCGCTGGTCGCTGGTGGCGACGCTCAACTATCTGTCCCACGACGCCGAGGTCGCCATCGTCCTGTCCAAGAACCCGCATTACAACACCGATGCCGGGCGCCGGACGGTCAGCCAGATGGTGACCGTCGCCGACCTGACCCGCACCGCTTTCATGAACGGCGACCTGTCAACGGTGATGAGCCCGCGCACCGTCATCACCTGGGCGCAAAACGCCGAGATTTTCCGCGATGTCGGCTATGCCTTCCGCCTGTCCTTTCTCAACAAATGTGACGAGCTGGAGCGCCAGACCGTCGCCGAGTTCTACCAGCGCTGCTTTGACGAAGAATTGCCGGAAAGTGCTGCAAGCATGAGCTTGGGGTAACCCCGGGCGTGGAGGCGCCGCGATGAAAAAACCCACCGACAACCCGGCCGATCCGTTCAAGAAGGCCCTGGCCGAGGCGACCAAGACCCTGGCCGACGACGCCGAACTTTCGGTAAGCTTCTCCGTCGACCCGCCGGGCCAGACCGACGATGCCATGCGCCTGCCGCAAGTCACCCGCCGCATGACGCGCGCCGAGGTACTGCTGGCGCGCGGCACGGCGGACGCCTACGCCATGCGCCACCGTTTCCACGACGCGGCGACCCATGCGCGGTATATCCCCGAAGGCCAGATGGCGCGGGACCTTTACGAGGCGATGGAAACCGCCAGATGCGAGGCGATGGGCGCGCGCGTGATGCCGGGCACCGCCGGCAACATCGACGCCAAGATCGGCGCCGAGGCGGACCGGCGCGGGTTTTCCCAGATCCGGGAGCAGGCCAACGCGCCCCTGCCCGAGGCCGCCGGCTACCTTCTGCGCCACCTCGCCACCGGGCGCGACCTGCCGGCCGGTGCGCAAAACGTCATGGACCTGTGGCGCGAACGCATCCAGGGGGACGCTGGCGAAACCCTGAAAAACCTCGATGAAACCCTTTCGGACCAACAGGTTTTCGCACGTTTGGCCCGCCAGATCATCGAAGACCTTGGCTATGGCGACCAACTGGGCGACGACCCGGACATGGAAGATCAGGATCAGGACGACGAGGCCGAAACCGAGGAAGAAGACCAAAGCGAAGAAGGCAGCGAGGAAAGCAGCGAAGAGAATCAGGCCGAGGCCGACCCCGAGCAAAGCCAGGACGAGGTCGACGACCCGTCAGAGGCGCAAGTCTCGATGGACGACCTGTCCGAGCTGGAAATGGGCGATGAAAGCGAGATGCCCGATGGTGAAACCGAAATGGAGCCGCCACCGCCCATGCCCGTCAGCGAGGCTGATCCGGGGTATACGGTTTATTCCACGGATTTTGATGAAGAAATTCGGGCCGAGGATCTGGCCGAACCGGCCGAACTTGAACGCCTGCGCGCCTATCTTGACCAGCAGTTGGAGCCGTTGAAAGGCGCCGTTGGCCGCCTTGCCAACAAGCTGATGCGCCGCCTGCAGGCACAACAGAACCGGTCGTGGTTGTTTGACCTCGAAGAAGGTATTCTTGACGCCGGGCGCCTGGCCCGCGTCGTCGCCAATCCGACAACGCCATTGTCATTCAAGCAGGAAAAAGACACCGAATTTCGCGACACGGTGGTGACCCTCCTGCTGGACAATTCCGGCTCCATGCGTGGCCGGCCCATTTCCATCGCCGCCATCTGTGCTGACGTGTTGGCGCGCACGCTGGAACGCTGCCAGGTCAAGGTCGAAATCCTCGGCTTCACCACCCGCGCCTGGAAAGGCGGCCAATCCCGCGAGAAATGGCTCGGCGACGGCCGCCCGCAACAGCCCGGTCGCCTCAATGATCTGCGCCACATCATCTACAAATCCGCCGACGCCCCCTGGCGGCGCGCGCGGCCCAACCTGGGGCTGATGATGAAAGAGGGCCTGCTGAAGGAAAACATCGATGGCGAAGCGTTGGAATGGGCGCATAAACGCATCGCCACCCGCCCGGAGGTGCGCAAAATCCTCATGGTTATTTCCGATGGCGCCCCGGTCGATGACAGCACCCTGTCAGTTAACCCGGCGAATTTCCTGGAAAAACACCTGCGAGACGTCATTGCCATGGTTGAAAAACGCAAACAAGTTGAGCTGCTGGCCATCGGCATTGGCCACGACGTCACCCGCTATTACGAGCGCGCCGTCACCATCACCGATGTCGAACAATTGGCCGGCGCCATGACCGAACAACTCGCCGCCCTGTTTGATCAGGACAAACGTGCCCGCGCCCGCGTAATGGGCCTGAAAAAGGCGATGTAACCCCCGCATCCCTTTCATCTTTCCCGAAATACTCCGGGGGGTCCGGGGGGCTGGCCCCCCGGCGGGTCGACCGGGCGCCAGCCCGGGCGAAACCAACAAGGCAGGCCCATGTTTCAGAACTTCCGCACGCATGCAGACCCAACCCAGGGCCCTGCCCGCCTGGCCAAACTACGCGCGCAAATGAAAACCGCTGACCTCACCGGCTTTTTCATCCCCCGCGCTGACGCCCATCAGGGCGAATACGTCGCCGATTGTGACAAACGCTTGGCCTGGCTCACGGGTTTCACTGGCTCTGCGGGGTTCTGTATCGCCCTCACCGACCGCGCCGGCGTGTTCATCGACGGGCGCTATCGCAACCAGGTGCGCCACCAGGTCGACCTCGACCATTTCACCCCGGTCAACTGGCCCGAAATCCAATCCGGCGATTGGCTTGTTGAAAATCTCCCGAATGGCGGGCGGGTCGGCTTTGATCCCTGGCTTCACAATATCGCCGCCTATGAACGGGTGCTTGAGACCATCAGTTCCACCCAGATCACCCTGATCGCCACGGACAATCTGATTGACCGGATCTGGGGCGACCGGCCGGCGGGCCCGTCGGGCAAGATCACCCCACAGCCCGTTGAATTTGCCGGAAAAACCCACGCTGATAAACGCGCGCAGCTGGCCGCAGAACTGCGCGCCGCCGGGCATAGGGCGGCGGTGATTACCCTGACCGATTCCATCGCCTGGCTGCTGAATATTCGCGGGGAGGATATCGAGCATATCCCGGTCGTCCAGGGCTTCGCCATCCTGCACGATACCGGTCGCGTCGATTTTTTCACCTATCCGGCACGCAAGGGCGACTTTGGCGCGCATTTCGGTCCCGAAGTGCGCCTTTATCCAACCAGCGCTTTTGCGGAAGCCCTGGCCGGGCTGGGCGGCCCGGTGCGTGTCGACCGCGATACCGCGCCGGTTGCGGTCCGGTTGATTCTGGACAAGGCGGGCGTTGAAATCGCCTGGGCACAGGATCCGTGCATCCTGCCCAAAGCCCGCAAGAATCCCGCCGAGATCAAAGGGGCGCGCGCCGCCCATCAGCGCGACGCCCTGGCCATGGTCGAATTCCTGACCTGGTTTGAGGCCACTGCCGCCAACACCACCCTGAGCGAGATTGATCTGGTCACGGAATTGGAAAGCCAGCGCCGCGCCGGAAACGCATTGCGCGATATTTCGTTTGAAACCATTGCCGGATCCGGGCCAAACGGCGCCATCATGCATTATCGGGTGACCGAAGACAGTAACCGCACCCTGGCGCCGGGCGACCTGGTGGTTCTTGACAGTGGCGGACAATATATGGACGGCACCACCGACATCACCCGAACCCTGCCGGTTGGCAGTGTCGGGGTCGAGGAAAAAACTTGTTTTACCCGTGTGTTACAGGGGATGATTGCAATTTCGCGCCTGCGTTGGCCTGTGGGTCTGGCCGGGCGGGATCTGGACGCTATCGCCCGGTATCCACTATGGCTCGCACATCAGGATTTCAACCACGGCACCGGTCACGGGGTTGGCGCCTATTTGTCCGTGCATGAAGGCCCACAGCGGCTTAGCCGGGTCTCGGAAGTACCGCTTGAGGCGGGCATGATCCTGTCAAACGAACCCGGCTATTACCGCGACGGCGCCTTTGGCATTCGCCTCGAAAACCTTGTTCTGGTGCGCCAGGCCGAGCGTCCCGAGGTCGGGGATGCGCGCGATATGCTGTGTTTTGAGACCCTGTCTTATGTGCCCATCGAACGCAGCCTGATATTGCCCGACATGCTGAGCCGTGGCGAGCGCGGTTGGCTCAACGCCTATCACCAGAAATGCCTGGCGCGGCTTACCCCTCATTTGTCCCCGGCGGCGCAGATTTGGCTGAAAAAGGCCTGTGCGCCGATTTGACC
>CAYSBG010000026.1:0-11396 GCA_964429125.1 uncultured Aliiroseovarius sp. | reverse complement strand
GAAACTGAATACCGGCCATATCCGCAAGCCGACCCATCGCCCCGTCAAGCGCATCAATCTCTCGCACCAAATGTCCTTTGCCCAACCCTCCGATTGCCGGATTGCAGGACATCACGCCGATGCCGTCCTTGCGTAGCGTCACTAAAGCGGTGCGTGCTCCAAGCCGGGTCGCGGCCAGGGCGGCTTCAAGCCCGGCATGACCACCTCCAACAACCACGACATCAAACTGCCGATGTTTCACGTGAAACACTCCTATTTACCCAGGCAAAAACTGGAGAAAATTTCGTCTAGTAAATCTTCTACGTCGACCCGTCCTATCAGCGAATCAAGCGCCCGAATCGCCGTTCGTAACTCTTCCGCAACAATCTCTGCATGTGCGGTGTCGCCTTTTATCATATCATAAGCTCGGCCCAAAGCCCCATGTGCCGCGTCAATAGCCGCGCGGTGGCGCGCACGTATCGCCGTTTGGGAAGCGCGTGTCCTTTTTTCAAGGACCTCGGCAACCCTGTTCACAAGATCATCAACCCCTGCCCCAGTCAAACCAGACACCCCCCGCACATCGCCATTGAGATCGGCTTTGCCACGCACGACAATGTCCCCGGGCTTTGGTCGAACGCTATCACTCGCTTTGCCGTCGTGAAGAAAAATCCGTAGATCGGCTTGCTCAGCGCGATCCTTTGCCCGAGCGATTCCTATATTTTCAACCACGTCTTCGCTTTCGCGCAAGCCAGCGGTGTCCAAAAGGGTGACCGGCAACCCTCGGAGATCCATCCGAACCTCTATCACGTCCCGGGTGGTACCGGCAAATTCCGAAGTTATTGCAGCGTCGCGGCCGGCAATTGCATTCAAGAGCGTCGATTTTCCCACATTCGGAGGCCCAATTATTGCGACCTCAAACCCATCGCGGATGCGTTCCGCAACCAGACTCCCCTTGCTCTCGGCCTCAAGAGCATGTCCCAGGCTTTCAACGAGATCCAAGACCTCATCGGTGACATCCTCAGGGACATCTTCGTCAGCAAAGTCAATACTGGCCTCTAGCAAGGCCGCGGCTCGAATAGCCATGGCGCGCCATTGATCGGCCTTTTTTCCCAAGGCGCCGGAGAAAACCCGCATGGCCTGTTGTCTTTGCGCCTCGGTCTCACTTTCGATCAGATCAGCAAGACCTTCTATCTGTGCTAGGTCCAGCCGGTTGTTTTCGAGAGCGCGGCGGGTAAACTCGCCCGGCTCGGCTTGGCGCAAACCTGGTTGTTTGGCGAGCGCTTTGAGGACCGCATTGATTACCGCAATGGACCCATGCAGGTGCAGTTCGACAACGTCCTCGCCGGTAAAACTATGCGGCGACCGAAAAGTTAAAACCAGCGCCTGGTCGAGCACCTCGCCTTCACCATCCCGCACATATCGCAGCGCGGATTTACCGGGCTCTGGTACATCTCCAACCAAAGCTTGCCCAGCCTGTCCTGCCTGTTCCCCGGAAATGCGAACGATAGCAACGCCGGATTTACCACGGGCAGTTGCCAGAGCGAAGATCGTATCCATCCGTGTAACCTTTTGATTTTAAGGAATACTTATGCATTCATAGAATCAAAGAACTCTTCGTTGGATTTTGTTTGCTTCAATTTGGAAAGCAAAAACTCGATCGCGTCGGTGGTTCCCATGGGGTTAAGAATGCGCCGAAGAACAAAGGTTTTCTGTAAATCACGCGCATTGACCAGAAGGTCCTCTTTGCGCGTACCGGATTTGAGAATGTCCATGGCCGGGAAAACCCGCTTATCGGCCACTTTACGGTCAAGGACGATCTCGGAATTGCCGGTACCTTTGAACTCTTCAAAGATGACTTCATCCATTCGACTACCGGTTTCGATCAGCGCCGTGGCAATGATGGTTAGCGAGCCGCCCTCTTCGATATTACGCGCCGCACCAAAGAATCGCTTTGGCCGTTGCAGGGCATTGGCGTCCACACCACCGGTAAGGACTTTGCCTGAAGAAGGAACCACCGTGTTGAAGGCACGCCCCAGTCGCGTGATAGAGTCAAGCAAGATCACCACATCGCGTTTATGCTCGACCAACCGCTTGGCTTTCTCGATTACCATCTCGGACACAGCAACATGGCGCGTTGCAGGCTCATCAAAGGTCGACGAAACGACTTCGCCCTTAACGGAACGCTGCATGTCCGTGACCTCTTCTGGCCGCTCATCAATAAGCAGAACAATCAAGTAACACTCCGGATGATTCTTTTCGATGGAGTTTGCGATGTTTTGCAGGATAACCGTTTTACCGGTACGTGGTGGCGCGACGATCAGACAACGCTGCCCTTTACCAACGGGCGCCACCAAGTCAATAACCCTGGCGGTTTTATCCTTGATGGTCGGATCTTCCACTTCCATTTTAAGACGTTCATTCGGATAAAGCGGCGTGAGATTCTCAAAAGCCACCTTATGCTTGGCTTTGTCCGGATCGCCAAAGTTGATCTTTTCAACTTCAGTAATGGCAAAGTAGTTTTCATTTTCCAGCGGCGCAGCTATGACCCCCTCGATCGTGTCGCCAGTCCTGAGCGAAAACCGTCGGATCACCTCGGGCGAAATATAAATATCATCGGGCCCGGAAAGATAGTTGGCTTCAGGCGAGCGCAAGAAGCCAAAACCGTCCTGCAGAACCTCAAGAACACCGTCTCCGCCAACAACCCAGCCTTCGTCTGCGCGTTCTTTAAGCACAGAGAACATGATCTCGCCCTTCCGCATGGTCGAGGCGTTTTCAATTTCCAGCTCCTCGGCCATCGCCAAGAGGTCTTTTGGGGTTTTCGCTTTCAAATCAGAAAGGTTCAGGCGGTTTTCTGTCATGGGAAACTCTCGACTACGGCGCAACTTGCGCGCAATCTCTTCTTTGCATAAGGAAACAGCGTCTGGCCGAATGGCCTGCTTGGCCGCTCGATACGCTGTCCGGCCTTCTGAGTCAATCACTTAGAATTTAAGGATGACCGCCAGGACAATGGCAATCATCAAAATCGTTGGCACTTCGTTCATGAGCCGATAGCGCCGCCCGGACAACGTGTTGCAACCCCGGCTAAAATCAACCCGCCGTTGATATAACCAATAATGCATCCATGTCATGGCGATCACCGACATTGCTTTAATCCATGGCCACGCGCTACTCCACAAAACCACACCGGGGGTAAGAACCAGAACAAGTCCAAATATCCAGGTTGAAATCATTGCCGGACGCATGATCAATTTTTGAAGTTTCAGCTCCATCTTCTGAAAAAGAAGGTCCGTTTCATTGCCGGTACCCACCTCTTCCGCGTGATAAACAAACAGCCGTGGCAGATAGAACATTCCCGCCATCCAGGAAAGTACCGACATCACATGCAAGGCTTTAGCCCATGGATAAAAGCTGATCATCAGGTCAAGCATTTCTGCGTCCGTTTTTTTTCTTCTCTCTTAAATAAGAAAAAAGATAAAAGGAATGTTGTTGTTTGTAGGTCCTGTGGATAATGGGGATTAAATCTTATCCCCTCAATTCTCCACAAAACAACCGTCAGGCAACCCAAGAGAAAACGGCTGGGATAACCCAATTTGTCACGGTAATTCTACACGATGTACGCAAAATACACTGTGAATAAATTTCGCATAACATTCTTGGCGGGAAATATCGTCAGCACAAGAAATAGTTTTACACAATGGATGAAAAACCGGGAAAGGTTGGTGAAATAACGCCGATCTATGCAAAACGCATTCGGCGGGCTAAACCAACGAAGGGACTCACAGGAACACACATGGATTATCCACAAGGACATACATGAAACACCAGATGATCCTGGCTTCTGCCTCGCATGTCCGCGCTGAATTATTACAAAACGCGCGGCTGGACATCATTGTGGAGCCAGCGCATATCGACGAAATCGCCATTCGCGAAACGCTGCGCGAGATCCACGCATCCCCTGAGGATATCGCACAAGCATTGGCCGAAGCTAAAGCACGTCAAATAGCCGAAAATCACCCAAGCGCATTGGTTTTGGGATGCGACCAGATCGCAGCACTCGGGGATCAGATCCTGACCAAGCCGGCAAATGAGGCCGACGCCAGGCAGCAGTTACGCAAGCTCGCGGATCAGACCCATGACCTATATGCCGCCGCAACGCTTTATCACCGGGGAAAGCCGGTTTGGCATCACATGGGACATGTAAAAATGCACATGCACCCCCTTTCGGACGCATATATAGAAGCCTATGTGGCCCGTAATTGGCAATCTATCCGCCATGCGGTCGGTTGCTATAAGTTGGAAGAAGAAGGCGTCCGGCTATTTTCCGCTGTGCAAGGTGATTATTTTCACGTGTTGGGTTTGCCGTTGATCGAACTCCTGTCATATTTGCGAGACCAAGGAGATTTTGACCAATGAGTGATGAGGCAAGGATTCCACTGGCCGGGGTGATCGGCCACCCAATTGAACATAGCAAATCACCCTTGCTTCACGCTCATTGGCTTAAAACGCTGAACATACGCGGGTTTTACATCCCGATGCGGACTGAGCGCAATGATCTAAAAGCGGTGTTGAAAACCTTGCCAAAGGCTGGTTTTGTCGGCGTTAATGTTACCATTCCCCACAAGGAATATGTTTTGGAGTTGGCAGATTTGGTCACCGACAGGGCCGCGCTTATCGGCGCTGCGAACACGTTGATTTTTCGCAAAGACGGCAAGATCCACGCTGATAATACTGATGGCTATGGGTTTATCGAAAACTTGCGCCATGGCGCCCCTGGATGGAACCCGATCGCCGGACCCGCAACCATTTTTGGCGCAGGCGGCGCGGCGCGGGCGGTGGTTGCATCGCTGCTGGAGGTGGGCGTGCGAGAAATCCGGATTTCAAACAGAACCCGAACCCGCGCCGACGCGCTGCGCGCCGATTTTGGCTCAAAACTGGTTGTTTATGATTGGGTGCAAGCCGGCAACATGTTGGAGGGATCGGCAACCGTCGTGAATACAACCTCGCTTGGCATGATCGGAAAGCCGGCTTTTCGCGTGCCGCTGGATGCGTTGACACCTGGCGCAGTGGTAACGGACCTGGTTTATGCGCCGCTGATCACACCCTTTTTGGAGAAAGCGGCGCAGATGGGCTGCATTACCGTCGATGGGTTGGGCATGCTGCTCCACCAGGCAACACCGGGGTTCGAGCGTTGGTTCGGCCAGCGCCCTCCGGTTGATGAAGCCGCCCGCGCGGCAGTGCTGGACCAGTGACTCCGCGACCATTCCTCATCGGCTTGACCGGCTCCATGGGCATGGGAAAAAGCACCACGGCACAAATGTTTCGCGACGAAGGCGTTCCGGTTTGGGATGCCGATGCGGCGGTGCATCGGATGTATTCCGCTGGGGGGGCCGCGGTCGCGCCGCTTGCGCAGATTAGACCGCAGGCGATTGTCGATGGCGCAATTAACCGTGGTCGCCTCAAAGCCTGGATCAGCGAAAATCCAGACGCCCTCGCCAAGATCGAAGCAATTGTTCACCCCTTGCTTGCCATGGACCGAGCCACATTTATAGCAGGATTAGATACACATATCGCGGTTTTGGACTTTCCGCTTTTGCTCGAATCTGGCGCTGAGAATCTGGTGGATATGGTTGTCGTCGTTTCTGCTCCACCCGATGTTCAAAGGGAACGTATTTTGCAGCGGGGAAGTATGGACAGCGCTACGTTAGAGACTGTTTTGGCCAAACAAATGCCTGATAGCGAAAAACGCGCGCGCGCCGATCTGGTGATTGAAACGCTTGAGATGAACGCAACCCGTCGCGCCGTACAAGATCTGCTTAGGAGAATAAAGAATGCGTGAGATTGTGTTAGACACCGAAACCACCGGGTTAGACCCCAATTCCGGTGACCGCATCGTGGAAATTGGCGCGGTGGAGCTGATCAATCACATGCCTTCTGGCCGCACCTATCACCAGTACATCAACCCGCAGCGCGCCATGCCGCAAGAAGCGTTTGAGGTGCATGGTCTGGGTGATGATTTTCTGGCTGACAAGCCAGTTTTCAAGGCCATTGCCCAGGAATTTGTGGATTTTGTCGGCAAAACTAAAATGGTTATCCACAACGCCTCGTTCGATATGAAGTTTCTCAATGCCGAACTCAAGTGGGCCGGGTTTGCGCCCCTGCCCTGGGACCAGGCCCTGGATACCCTGGCAATTGCTCGCAAGAAATTCCCCGGTGCATCTGCATCGCTCGACTCACTCTGCCGCCGGTTTGGTATTGATAATTCAAACCGCACCCTGCATGGCGCGTTGCTTGACAGTGAAATTCTGGCAGAAGTGTATTTGGAGCTTATCGGAGGCCGCCAACCAGATCTGGTTCTGAGCGAAACCCAAACCACCGTTACCACCAATCACTCACAAGACTGGCGCCCACAAGCCCGACCAAAAGCACTGCCGCAGCGCCTGACCCCGGACGAAGCCAAGGCGCATGCGGCTTTTGTTGAAACCCTGGGCGAAGACGCCCTTTGGCGCAAGTTCAAGTAGTCGGCGCCTGCTGGCCCTCGCCGGCCGCGGCGCGACGTGCGATTTCCTGCCGATACAGGGCAAGAAAATCGACCGTATCCAGGTTAAGCGGTGGGAAACCCCCATCGCGGGTAACGTCTGAAACGATGCGCCGCACGAACGGAAACAGCATGCGCGGACACTCAATCATCAGAAACGGGTGCAGTTGATCTTCGGGGACGTTCTCGACCTGAAAAATCCCCCCATATTCCAGCTCCATCAGGAACAGAGGTTCGCCACCGCCCTGATTTGTGGAGGTTACTTTGAACTTGGTGATCACCTCGTATTGATGATCGGCCGGGCGCTTTTTCGCATCCAAAGCGACCTCGACGTTGATTGCGGGTTTGACTTCGCCCTCGATACCCTTGAGCGCAAGCGCATTCTCAAAGGAAAGGTCCCGGATAAACTGACCCAAAACGCTCATTTTAGGTTGCGGCGGCACTCCGGCGGCGGCGCCGTTTTCGATGGGGGCGGCTTCATCGGCCATGGGAAAACTCCTGTAAAATGTGTTCCGGAGCGTCCTTAGCAGAGACGCGCGCCAGCCTCAATGGCGGGTCGGTCAGAACCGGCACGGGTTGGTGGGTTGGCGCGCATTCCACCTCGGATCAGTGCAGAGTATAAAAGCCCCGACTTGCGTCTTTTCGAACACGAGGGATATGTAGAACAAAAGGTTATTCAGAGATTTAAACTGCTTTGTCACAATCAGGGCACAAGTTGGTTGTTGACGCAGATGAAACCGAATTGTGCGAGTATTGCACAGAAGATTCTTGATCGACAGGGTTTCAAAACTTTTCTACCTCTTGAGGATAAAACACAGGAAAGAAACGGCAAATTTCTTACCACCACGCAACCGCTGTTTCCGGGATATCTTTTCGTCGCCTTTAATGCCGCCCAGGGACATTGGCGCTCTGTCAATTCCACTCATGGCGTTACCCGGCTGGTCAGGTTTGGCAGGAAAACGCATGGGTTTTTCACATTCACAGACACGCTAAATGTTGCGGTTGATGCTTTCAAACCCGACGTGATCATCCACTTCGCCGCCCGGACTGGGGTTCGCTGCAGCCTGGAGAATCGGCCAGCGCGATACTCGAAGATCGCCCGATTGATTTAAATGGCCGGTTCTCGGGGGAAGGTCAGTCCACCTCGGTGAATTCACCGTCGATAATGGTAGACCCTTCCGCTGTCTCACGCACCCCACAGCGCGGACCATCCTCTGGCCGCATGGTAGAGGCGGTAAAGCTGGCAATGTTGACTTTTCCGCGCAAATACCGAAAAACCGCGCTTCTCACCGGCGGGAACAATAAAAGAAACCCGATCGTGTCGGTGAAAAACCCGGGCGTCAGCAGCAGCGCGCCGGAAAGCAAGATCATCGCGCCGTGGGCCAGCGGTTCACTTGGGTCTTTCAGGCCGTTGAAGGAGGTTTGCAGATCCCGCAGGGCATTGGCCCCTTGAACACGCATCATCGACGTGCCCAGAAGCGCCGTTACCACGACAATCGCAAGCGTCGGCCACAGGCCAATCGCCCCGCCGATCTGGATAAATAGGCCGATCTCAATTATTGGAACGGCAATGAATAGCGCAAATAGCCACATGGGACCCTCTGGATTGTTGCTGGGCGTGGACTTGATAACGCCCCTCCTCTACATATGTGCCTGTTGCGCGCTTTTCCATGCCGCGTTTGAAATGAGGTACAAATGAGCTCTCCGATAATACAGCTTCTGGTGCTCGCCGGAATTGCTATTTTCCTGATTCTGAAACTCAAGACCGTGCTGGGTACGCGCGAAGGTTTCGAGAAGCCGGTAATTTCGCGAGATACAGCGCCCTCCCGGGTCGAACGAGGGAACCTGAAAGTCATCGAGGGCGGACCGGACGAAGATATCATTGACCACGTGCCAGCCGACAGCGACGCCGCCAAGGAGCTTGCGTCAATGAAACGGATTGATGAAAATTTCAACGTCGGCGATTTCCTGTCAGGCGCGCGCGGTGCCTACGAGATGATCCTTATGGCGTTTGAGGCTGGCGATCTCGACAAGATCAAACCATTCCTTTCACAGGATGTCTATGAGAGCTTTGCCTCTGTGGTCGAGGCGCGTCGCAAGCAGGGCCTGACGATCGAGGCGAAATTTATTGGCGTTCGGGAAATGAAGCTGATTGACGCCGAACTTGACGCCCAAAGCAACGAGGCCGAGCTGACAATGCGGTTTGTTGCCGAGCTGACCTCTGTTGTGCGTGACAAGGCGGGTGAAATTGTCGAAGGCAACCCAAACGAAGTCAAACGCCAAAAGGATGTCTGGACATTTGCCCGCGTAATGGGGTCGAACAACCCCAATTGGCAGCTTGTCGCCACCGGAGGCTAAATATGCTACGCGCCCTATTGTTAAGCATGGCGCTTTTCGCCGGGCATGGGGCGCGGGCCGGGCTGGATGAGGCCGAGATTTCCATTTTAACTTATAAAGATCTGCATGGTTGGGATAAAGACAACCATGCAGAGGCGCTGGGCGTGTTCCTCAATACCTGCGCAGTGCTGGATGATCCGGAATGGCGCCCGATCTGCAAACTGGCCGAAGGGCAGGAGAACGCGCAGACTTTCTTTGAGTTGTTTTTTGTGCCCGTTTTGATCGAGGATGGTGCAACGCCGCTTTTCACGGCCTATTTCGAACCCGTTTTGCGCGGCTCACGTCGTCAGACCGCAGAATACAAATATCCGGTCTATTCCCTCCCCCCGGGATTGCGTCAGGGCCAGACCTGGCTTACGCGGCGTGAAATTCTGGAAGGCGACAGGCTTAAAGGACGTGGGCTGGAGATTGCCTGGGTGGATGACCCCGTGGCTCTGCAATTCATGCAAATCCAGGGTTCTGGGCGCATTCGCCTGACAGATGGCAGCGAAATCCGCCTTGGCTATGCCGGCTCAAACGGCCATAGATTCAGGTCGCTTGGCGATGCTTTGGTGCGGCGTGGGATTTATAACAGGCATCAGGTTTCCGCCGCAGTGATCGGCGCCTGGGTCAGGCGAAACCCGGTGGATGGTAAAGAGCTTCTTCTGAGCAACCCCAATTATGTTTTTTTTCGCGTTTTGGAAAGGGTGCCTGCCGGAACCGGGCCGGTTGGGGCGATGAACCGGCCAATCACCACCTTGCGTTCGCTCGCGGTTGACCGAAGCTTTGTGCCGTTGGGCGCGCCTGTTTGGCTGGAAAAAGCCGGGGCCGAGCCTTTTGCCCGACTCATGGTGGCGCAGGATACCGGCTCGCGGATCAAAGGTGCGCAGAGGGCGGATATTTTTATGGGCACCGGAGACGAGGCCGGGCGCCGTGCAGCACAGATTAACGATACCGGGCGCATGGTTGTATTGCTGCCTATTCAGCGCGCCTATGCCTTGGCGCCCGAAGGTTAGACAATGCGTAAACCCAGGAACCTTAGCCCGGAGGAACGGGACCTTTGGCAGCGGATTGCCGACCAGACAGAACGTTTGGCGCCAGTACGCCGGGTCGGGAATTCCATTCCATCCCTGCCAAAAAAAAATGTCTCTAATAAACCTGAACCAGTGTCTATTCCAACATTTCATATCGGTTCAAAACCAACGCTAACAACGGCCGGTCCGCCTGCCCGGCCCGCGCATATTGCCATGGACCACAAAGCATATCGCAAGATGAAAAGCGGCAAACTGCGCCCCGAGGCTCGCCTTGATCTGCATGGCATGACCCTTGAACAGGCCCACCCGCGTCTGATCCGGTTCATCGAAGCAAGTTCGGGAAGTGGTCGTCGGCTGGTCCTGGTGATTACCGGAAAGGGGCGTCCGAGGAGGGACGACAGCCCGATTCCAACCCGCCCTGGCGTGCTGCGCCGGCAAGTGCCGCATTGGCTTGGCTCGATGCCGATGGTTTTGCAAATCTCCGAGGCCGGTCGAAAACATGGCGGTGCGGGCGCGCTTTATGTGTATTTGCGCAAGCGGCGGAGTTGATCCGGTTGCGACGAAGCTCTACACCTTATCCACAAGCCGAAAAGGCAGAGTTTACGCGTGAGGAGCAGTAAGATGGGCAAACCCCTGACCGAAGTATCCGAGAATACATGGAGTTTTCTGCGGGACGCAATGATCACGCCCACGGGTTTTCGTGAATACGACGCCCGCTGGAAATTCCCGGCGGAAATCAACCTGCCAGGCATTACCGCGCTGGGCATGGGTCTGGGAACACAGATGCATCGGCATGGGATCGAGCCGGTGATTGCCGTTGGCAACGATTATCGCGAATACTCAGTAAACGTGAAAAATGCCTTGATGCTGGGGCTGATCCAGGCGGGCATTCATGTAAAGGATATTGGTCCGGCCCTGTCTCCCATGGCCTATTTTGCCCAATTTCACCTGGACGCCCCCGCTGTGGCGATGGTGACTGCCAGCCACAACCCCAACGGTTGGACCGGGGTCAAAATGGGTTTTGAACGGCCGTTGACCCACGGGCCAGACGAAATGGCCGAGTTGCGCGACATCGTTCTGACTGGTGAGGGCGCGGCCCGGCCCGGTGGTGCCTATGAATTCGTTGACGGAGTACGCGAGGCCTACCTGGACGATCTGGTCGGCGATTTTCGGGTAACGCGCCCGCTCAAGGTGGTTTGTGCCACGGGTAACGGCACCGCCAGCGCCTTTGCGCCAGAGCTGTTTGAGCGGCTGGGGGTAGAGGTCGTGCCGTCGCATAATGTGCTGGATTACAATTTCCCCAATTACAACCCAAACCCCGAAGACATGAAAATGCTGCACGACATGGCCGATAGTGTGCGGGCATCGGGTGCTGATCTGGCTATGGGTTTTGACGGCGACGGTGACCGGTGTGGTGGGGTAGATGATGAGGGCGAAGAGAGGTTCGCCGACACGATGGGCGTCATCATGGG
>CAYSBG010000025.1:0-11452 GCA_964429125.1 uncultured Aliiroseovarius sp. | reverse complement strand
CGGGCGCTCAACCCCTGCATGCATGCTGCACAGGTCGCCCGAAAGGCGGTCGGGCAGCATCGGCACCACGCGGTCGGGGAAATAGGTGGAATTGCCGCGATTGCGGGCTTCGCGGTCCAGCGCGGTGCCGGGGCGCACATATTGGGCAACATCGGCAATGGCGACCCAGACGATATGGCCGCCTGGATTTTTCGCATCGTCATCGGCGCGGGCAAAAATTGCATCGTCATGGTCGCGCGCATCGGCCGGGTCGATGGTCACCAGCGCCAATTTCCGCAGATCTTCGCGTTTGCCCAACTCTGCGGGAGCCAAGGCGTCGGCTTCGGCAATCACCTCGTCGGGGAATGCGTCGGGGATGTTGTGCTGGTGAATGGCGATGAGGCTGATTGCCTTGGGTTGTGACGGATCGCCAAGCCGGTCAACGACACGGGCTTTGGGCAGGCCCAGACGGCCACGCGGCCCGGATTGGCGTGCCTCGACCAGCTCACCGTCGCGCGCACCGTTTTCGTCACCTGCTGCAACCACCCATTCGCGATCCGAACCCTTGTCGATGGGTACAATGCGGCCACCCTCGGTGCGCTTGCGATAAATCCCCAGCAGGCGCTGTGGGTTGCTGCCGATACGGCGGATCACGCGGCCCTGATAGGCGTGATCTTCGCCGGTCACCTCTTGCATCCGCGCCAACAGGCGGTCGCCTTTCTTCAGTGCGGAGTCGCCATCTTTTTCAATGATCAGCACCCGAGGCTTGGGGCCAGCGCCCTGCCATTCGCGTGGGGTGGCGAACAGGTCGCCATCGCGATCGGGCCCGGTTACTTCCAGCACCGCAACGGGCGGAAGCTTGTCCGGGTCGCGTGTGGAGCGGCTGCGTTTTTGTAAGTGGCCTTCGTCTTCAAGTTCGCGCAACACGCGCTTGAGGTCGATCCGTGCGGCGCCCTTGATGGCAAAAGCGCGCGCGATGTCGCGCTTGGAGGTGAGAGTTGGATTGTCGCTGATCCATTGCAGGATTTCGTCCTGTGAGGGAATGCGTGTCGTCATGTTGAATGCCTTTGTCGGGCTGACAGGCGGGTCAGGTCGCGAATGGCATCCACGTCGTCCAGCGTATCTGTCAGGGAATATGTCAGGCCACGCATTGTGGCCAGTGTATCGCAAAGCGCCTGATCGGTCGACCAGCGCACATTGCGCAGGAAACATATGGGGGCGGGGCGGGTGCGTTTCAAGCCGATCATCCAATAGCCGCCATCGCTGGCCGGGCCAAGTACGGCGTCCCCGGCGCCAAGAGCTGCAAACCCGCGAGCGATATGGGAGCGAGTGACGCCGGGAATATCGGCACCGATAACAAGCACCTGGCCGCGGGGAAGGGTTCGAAACAACCGCGCCATGCGTGCGCCAAGGTCGCCGGTGCCCTGTGGAACGCGCGGCAAATGGGCGGGCCAGACCCGGCTGCTGAGCCCCGCGCGATCCGGGCTGACTGCCAGTATCAGGTCCCAGCGCGGGTCCTGGATCTCGCGCAGCAATCGCGCGCTTTGATGGCGAAACCACCAGGCGGCGCGGGTCGCGCCCAGGTCGGCGGCAAGGCGGGTTTTGACCCGACCCGCGCGCGGCTCTTTGACCATGACCACAAGGGTCCGCCTCATGGGCGCCGCTCCATATCCACGTGGGGAATGCCGGCGTCATCATATTCTTCACTGATGACCGAAAAGCCAAGTCCTTCATAAAAACCAATGGCTTGCACTTGCGCGCCGAGCCGTGCCAGCGGTGTGCTCGTGGCCCTGATATGGTCAAGCGCGGCATTGATCATCGCTGCGCCGAGGCCGGTGCCGCGGTAGCTGGGCAGCACACAGACCCGGCCAATTTTGGCCATTTCCGGCGCGTAAGTAACGCGCGCAGTTGCCACCGGGGCGGCGCCATCAAAGGCCAAAAAATGCGTGGCCGTGGCGTCGTATGCGTCGGCCTCTTCCTCTATCGGTACGCCTTGTTCGGCGACGAAAACAAGATGACGCAGCGCCAGACAGGTACGCAGGTCGCCGGTTTCTGTAATAGAGATGCTCACGCGAAATACTTCCTGAGGATACGGCTATAGATCGCCTTTAGCTGAGTAATCTCGGCCACTGGCACGCGTTCGTCCACCGCGTGCATGTAGCGGCCCACCAGCCCGCATTCGACCACCGGGCAGTGGTCTTTGACAAAGCGTGCGTCCGAAGTACCGCCAGAGGTGGAAAGCTCTGGCAGGTTGCCGGTTTCGGCCTGCACCGCCTCGACGATCAGCTCGGACAATGCGCCGGGTGGAGTGACAAAGCTCTCGCCGGATACCTTGGTAGTGAAGCTGATCTCGGCGCCGGTTTCCGTGGCGATCCTGTCGGCCTGTTCCTGTAGCCACGCGGTGAGGCTTGCGCTGCTATGGCTGTCGTTGAAACGGATGTTCACATTGGCGCGGCAGCTTGCTGGTATGACGTTGGTTGCCGGATTATTCGTTTCAATCGCGGTGACTTGCAGGGTCGAGGCGTCAAAATGCTCAGTCCCCTGATCCAATTCATGGGTGACCAGATCCGCCATCAGTTTTGCCATGGCATGTACCTGGTTGTTGGCACGATGCGGATAGGCGGAATGGCCCTGCACGCCGCGAACAGTGAAATAAGCCACCATCGAACCGCGCCGGCCGATCTTGATCATTTCGCCCATGTGGTTCGGGCTGGTCGGTTCTCCCACCACGCAAGCGGTCATGGCCTCGTTATTGGCGCTCATCCAGTCAAGCAAAGCGGTGGTACCATCCAGCGCGTCGGCCTCCTCGTCGCCGGTAATCGCCAGGATAAGCGCGCCATCGGGCGGGGTTTCATGCACGAAATCGACCACCGCCGCGACCCAGGCAGCGACACCGGATTTCATGTCCGTGGCGCCGCGCCCCCAAAGCGTTCCATCTTCCAGATGGCCGGAAAACGGCGGGTGGGTCCAGGCGGCCTCGTCGCCCACTGGCACCACATCAATATGGCCGTTAAAGCCCAGTGAACGGTTGGCGCCGCGCCGGCCCCAACGGGCAAACAGGTTGGAAATTCCGCCCCGATCCACTCGATGACATTCAAAACCCGCCTCTTGCAGAACGCCTTGCAAAAGCACCAGCGCGCCGCCTTCTTCGGGGGTGATTGAAGGACAGCGGATCAAGGCCTGGGTAAGGGCGACGGGGTCGGTTTTGGCGGTCATGTCAGCACTCCTTTCCCCGGTGTTAACGCGCCGGGGGACGGGGTGCAAATGTGGCGTGCGGGTGACACTGAAAGCCAGCAACCCTTTCCATGAAATCAAAGGGTTAACAATGCGATGTTTCTGGGGCATATTAGGGATAATAATAACGACCCGAGGCAGGTCAGAAACCAGTAAAAGCGCGCAAAAGCGTTGGTTTTATGAGCGGTATTTTCAACGCAGACGGCGTAAGCCTCTGGTTTTGTTGCCGTTTGCCGCCTTGAGTCAAAGGGGCAAAGGCGAACAAAAGGCATGGTGGCAGCATCTACGCTTCCGGTTAATACCAGCGCAACAGCTACACAAATGGCGCAGACCATTTTTGGCGATGGGGTTACAGTTGTCTCGGCATCTTATACCGGGGACGCTGCCTCTTCGGGTGTCTACACCAATGGCGATACGATCGCGCCGGGGGTAACGCCCTCTGATACCGGGGTAATCCTTTCTACCGGCCGGGCGCAGGATATTACCAATTCCTCGGGGGCGGCGAACCAATCCGGTAGTACCACCACCAATACCAATGGTGTGAATAATGACGCCGGATTCAATGCCTTGGCCGGGACACGCACCTACGATGCGTCGTGGATGGATATTGATTTTATTCCCACTGGCGATACGCTTACCATGCAATTTGTTTTCGCATCGGATGAGTACCCGGAGTGGGTCAATTCGATCTACAATGATATCGTAGGGGTTTGGTCCAATGGCACGCCCGTAGATCTTGCGATAGGCAACGGGGATACCGATCCAGGCAATGTCAACGCGACCAATACCCAGAACCTGTATGTCGATAACACCGGCAGCGCGTACAATACCGAGATGGACGGATTTACCGTTACCCTGACGCTGAGTATTCCGGTTAATCCAGGGGTGGTAAATTCGATCCGAATTGGCATCGCTGACGTTGGCGATTCTTCGTATGATTCCAATCTGTTGATTGCCGGAAACTCGATGCAGACGGTGGTGGTTGCCACCGATGATCTTACCCACCTGGACGCCACCCAGACCAAGGTATTGGATGCGCTGGCCAATGACAGCACCTCGTCCGGGGGTACGCTGACCATTACGCACATCAATGGCATTGCCGTAGTTGCCGGAGATACGATTACCCTGCCCACTGGCCAACAGGTGACATTGAACGCGGACGGTACGTTCACTCTTGTCGGAGACGGAACTGCCGAAAACTTTGATTTCACCTATACGGTCGAAGATAGCATGACAGGCGGGGTTGATAATGCCTTTGTCACGGTTAGCTCCGTACCCTGTTTTGTTGCCGGAACGCTGATCGAAACCGCAAAAGGCCGGGTGCCGGTCGAGCAGTTGATCCCTGGGGATCTGGTCTTGACCCATGACCATGGATTGCAGCCTTTGCGTTGGATCGGGCGCCGGGTCGTGGCGGCGACAGGTGATTTCGCCCCAATCGAAATCACAGCCAATACGTTAGGACGGCACGATGCCTTGCTGGTTTCCCCTCAGCACCGGATTCTAATCCGTGACCCCTTGGCAGAGTTGTTGTTTGAAGATCCCGAGGTGTTGGTTTCCGCCAAGGATCTGGTAGATGGAAACCATGTAAAAGTGCTGGCAGGCGGCGAGGTGGAATACGTCCACATCCTGTTCGATACCCATCAAGTGGTGTTTTCCCAAGGTTTGGCTACCGAGAGCTTCTTGCCAGGTCCGCAAACTGCGGCCAGTTTTGAGAGTGCTCTTGTGGCTGAAATTTACGCGCTATTTCCTGATCTGGATCCAATTAGAGGCACAGGATATCCACCCTCTGTGCGCCGGGTTTTGAAGGGTTGGGAGGCGCGGCTGCTTCAGGCGACAAGGGGGAAAGCTGCGTGAAACGTATTTGCCCCGCCTCTTGGGATCGCCACCAGATGGTCGGTAGGGGCCGGGGACAAATACGCCCGGTATGTGTGTGTATTCGGGGTGAAAGATGAGTTGGATTGGTCTTAGTGATCTGAATGTCGCAGCGTTTGATCCGGCCGGTGTGCACCTTGGCTCCAACCGTTTTTGCGAAGTGCCAGAAGACGCGATTTTACCGGTCGGCACATTGATGTTTGAGACTATTTTTACTGCCCGCCCGCGCATGCCGCAACGCCTCTTGCGGTTTGAGCAGCGCAATGGTTGGTTGCGATCGGTGCAGGTCGTCTTGTCTGCCGAAGGTGCGCTCATGGTCGAGATGCGCCAGGGTGACGCGGTGTCAAAGGTCCAATTGAACATTGCGTCGCCGCCTCCGGAAACATGCCTGCGCATTACCTATTCATGGGATGCGCCGGGGCGGCGCGCCATCCTAACGGTAGAGAATCTGGATCAGGAATTGATCTACCAAACCGAAGCGCCAGCGCCATTGCCAATACCGTTGGCGGATCTGCGCGAGATAATTTTAGCGCGTGGAAATGCGCGGCTTGGGCGGGAAACACGCTATGTGGCACTTTCCGATCAGGTAGAGCCGGTGGGGCTTCCTGCCGGGCTGGCGGCTGGAACTCCGGTCGAGACTCCGACCGGTCCACAGTTCATTGAACGCCTGCGCCTGGGGGATGAGGTGCTGACCTGGAATGGCGAAGTGCGGCAGGTGCGCTGGATGGTATCGCGTGAAGTGCCCGCGCTGGGTCGCTTCCTGCCGGTTCGCCTTCGTGCGCCCTTTTACGGGCTCACGCGCGATATCCTCTGTGCGCCTGATCACCGGGTGATGATTGCCGGAACGGATGCGGAATACCATTTGGGCCAGGCCTCGGTTCTTGTCGAAGCCGTGCACCTCGTGGATGAAAAATCTGTACGCCTGGAAAAACACCGTGAACCGACGATTGTCTATTACAATATCTTGCTGGATGGTCACGAATGCCTGAAATACGCCGGCCTTTATGCCGAAAGCTTGTTTGTTGGTGCCATGGGACGAAATCCGGAGCTTATGGCGACCACGTCTTTAGCCGACTTGCCGCGTTCCGCCATGCCCCGCCACACGCGTTTCGCGATGCCGATCCTGAGCGGGGTTGAGGCGCGCTCGCTTGCACATTCGATGTCTGCGTAAGTGCAGGTTTAGAGCCTGTCGCACCAAATCGAATTCGTCCGCCAGCCGAATACCCGACACTAATCAGGCGCGACACGCTCTAAATCATTGCAGCAAGTCTGTCAGGCTTTTCGCATAGCCCGTCCGCCTGACACCATTCTTCCTTATTGCCAAATCCCCATCGTACGGCCAAAGAACGCATTCCAACTGTACGCGCGGCGTCATAGTCGTGATGCCGGTCACCAACCATAATGCATGTCTCGGCGGTTTCGCCCAGCAGTTCCAGCGCATGGGCCAACAATTCGCCTTTGTCATTGCGGGTGCCGTTCATTTCGGGGCCGAATTGGTGGTCAAGATACTGGTCCAAATCAAAGTGCGCGGTAATGCGTTTGGCAAAAATATGTGGCTTGGCCGTGGCGAGATGCAGCGTGTGTCCGGCAGATTTCAGTGCGGCCAATGCCCCGGGAATGCCCGGATAAATTTCGGCTTCAAACAGACCAACCTCGCAATAACGTTCCCTGTACAACCTCAGTGCCAGTTCCGGGTCATGCACGCCGATCTTGGCAAAGCTGTCGAAGAGCGCTGGGCCGATCAGCCACTGCAGGCCATCAGGCGAAGGAGCAGGAAGCCCCAATGATTGCATCGCATGGATAAAACAGGTGCTGATTCCCAGATATGGGTCAATCAATGTACCATCGAGATCAAGAAACACTGTTGCCATGGTCATCCTCATAAAAGGGCGTCATCTGGGCGATGATCACAGCATTTTCTGCAAGCGCGCGGCCCATCAGTTTGCGTTCTTCGCCGGGGATGTCGTGCCCCTCTGCCAAGCGTTCTTCCAATGTACCATAACCGGAGACCTCCAAAGGGCTTAACCCCGCGGTTTTTAAAACGGCAACGGTTTCACGCACCGCTTCTGATTCGTCGATACCAGAGGCGTAGCACACCAATGCGGCTCCAGTTGCGCCTTCCGGCAAGCCGTCGTCTGCCTTACGACCGATTTCAACAAGCAAAGTGTGTACTCTCTGGCGCGAAGGTTGCTTTTCTTTCGCCATGTCAGCCCCTTTTGGGTGCATTCAATGGCGAAAACCACTCCACAGGTCCAGTGTTTTCCTCTAAAGCTGGCGTTCAGATCAAGGAGAAGCACCGTGGGACATGTCCTGAAAGCGTGGGTAGTAGTGTGTATCCTTCTTATCCGTCCGGTTTGGGCGCAGGACGCTCCGTTGCGTATGGCAACGGTCGAACGTCCACCATTTGCCATGTTGCAAGATGACGAACTCACTGGGTTCTCAATTGATCTCATGCGCGCGATTGCCGTGGAAACCGGCCGCGATGCGGTGTTTGAGATGCAAAGCTCGTTTCCGGCCATGTTTGCGCAGATCACGGCGGGGAAAGTCGAAGGGGCCATCGCCAATATTTCAATTACAGCCGAGCGCGAGAAAATGCTCGACTTTACCCAACCGATATTTGACGCAGGGTTGCAGATCATGGTCCCTGCCAGCGATGGAGCCGGGGGAAATATCCTGCGTGCTTTGCTGCGCTGGGAACTGGCAGCATCCATCGCCATTGCTTTCGTTTTCCTGCTTGTTGGCGGCATGCTCATGTGGTGGTTTGAACACGGGCGACAGGAATATTTTAACCGCCCCGCGCGGGATGCTTTGTTCCCTTCGTTCTGGTGGGCGTTAAACCTTGTGGTCAATGGTGGTTTCGAAGAGCGTGTTGCCACCACCCGCGCCGGCCGGGTTTTTTCGGTGTTTCTAGTCGTGGCGTCACTATTCATCGTGTCGGTGTTCGTTGCCCAGATCACCACGATGATGACAGTGCAGGCAATCTCCGGCTCAATCGAAACGATCAGTGACCTTGAAGGCAAGCGTGTGGCCACCACCGAAGGGTCCACCGCCAGTGCCTTTCTGGACCTGCGCGGAATACCCCATCAACGCCTGGTCGATCTTGAACAGGTGTTAGGGGCGTTTGAGCGGGGTGATCTGGATGCGGTGGTCTTTGACGGACCAATCCTGGCCTATTACGCACGCACCAAGGGCGCGGGCAAAGCCCGCCTTGTCGGGCGGGTGTTCCAACGGGAATCCTATGGAATTGCCCTGGCCCAGGGCAGCGTGTTGGCAGAGGAGTTCAACCGCGCCCTTTTAGCGCTCCGCGAGAATGGAACCTACGAGAGTATCCGTCTCAAATGGTTTGGCGCGGAACAATAAGGGCGCGCTTGGCTTTGCTCTCACGCGCCGCGTTAATCGCGAAGCAGTTCGTTGATCGAAGTCTTGGACCGCGTGCGGGCATCGACCTTTTTGACGATCACCGCGCAGTATAGATGAACGCCGTTTTTGGAGGGCATTGAGCCAGCGACCACAACCGAGCCGGAGGGCACTTCACCATACATGACTTCGCCGGTTTCGCGATCGAGGATCTTGGTTGACTGACCGATGAAAACGCCCATGCCCAGCACAGAACCTTCACGAACGATGCACCCCTCGACCACTTCGGAACGTGCACCGATGAAACAATTGTCTTCGATGATGGTGGGCCCGGCCTGCATTGGTTCCAACACGCCGCCAATGCCAACGCCACCGGAAAGGTGCACGTTCTTGCCGATCTGTGCGCAAGAGCCAACGGTCGCCCAAGTGTCAACCATGGCGCCCTCGTCCACATAGGCGCCAAGATTGACAAAAGACGGCATCAGCACCACGCCGGGGGCGATATAGGCCGATCTGCGCACCACCGCGTTGGGCACGGCGCGAAAGCCCGCGTCGCGCCAGCGGTTTTCGCCCCACCCCTTGAACTTGCTGTCGACCTTGTCCCACCAACCGCCGCCCTGGGGCCCGCCTTCGTGGGGTTCCATATCTTTGATACGAAAACCCAGCAGCACCGCCTTTTTCGCCCACTGGTTTACATGCCATGTGCCGTCCGGTTGCCGTTCGGCCACCCGCAACGTGCCAGAGTCCAGCGCGTTTAGCGTGTCCTCAATGGCGTCACGGGCTTCGCCTGTGGTGGCGGAGGAAATTTGGTCGCGGGTGTCCCACGCGGCTTCGATGGCTTGTTCAAGCTGGGCATTGGACATGGGTTCTCTCCTGAAATCGCGTTTGAGCATCGTTTATAGAGCCTAGACGCACGCGGCAATGCGGCATTTGTTATAGTTGGTCCAGAAACGGCTCTGGCGCGATGTTGCCGCCACAGATCAGCACAGCAACCCGTTCACCAGGCATTGGTTTGTATGCCCCTTCCATCAAGCCCGCGAGCGCGGCGGCCCCAGCGGGCTCGACCAACTGGCGGGCCTCTTGCCACAATGCCTTTTGCGCCGCAGTAATCGCCGCGTCACTGACCAGCACGCTTTCAATGCCGGTTTCTATCGCGAGATCATGACAGATTTTGCCGATCTTGCGGGCGCCTAACGCATTTGCCGCAACGCCGGAGACCTCCACTTGTGTCTCGGGCCCATCCCGTAGCGCCCGGTTCAGGGTTGGTGCATTTTTTGGCTCGACCGCCACCACCTTGCGGCGCCCGTTCAGCCAGCCCATTGCCCCAGAGATAAGCCCGCCACCGCCAACGGCGATCAAAACGGTATCGGCCGCAAGCCCCTGTTCCTCCCACTCGCGAAACAGACTGCCCTGTCCGGCCACTGTGGCAAGCGCGTCATAGGCGTGGATTTGCATTGCGCCGGTTTCTGCCTCAAAAGCAAGGGCGGCTTCCAACGCTTGCGCATAGCTGCCAGCCACCACCTGCAGATCAGCCCCAAGCCTGCGGATAAGTGCGATCTTTGACGCCCCGGCCAATTCAGGCACATAGATGCGCGCTTTATGGCCCAACATACCCGCGGCGTAAGCAACTGCTGCGCCATGATTGCCACCGGATGCCGCAACTATTCCAGCGTCAGGCACTTTGGTGCTTAGGAGCGTGTTAAAGGCCCCGCGCGCCTTGAAGCTTCCGGTATGCTGCATCTGTTCAAGCTTGAATTCGACCGGATAGGGCAGGCCAAACCCTTCGAGGCTTAGAACGGGTGTGTGCCGGATATGTGAAAAAATCCGTTCATGCGCGGCCCCGATGGCGTGGTATAGCTGTGAAACAGGCATTTCACCCTCTCCGGAATTGTGTATATTCAGCGCTTGGTGCCAAGCTATACTGACCACAAGCGCCCGGTACAATGCACCGCAAGCCGCGTGACAATATTGAGGAAGAGCAAAGATGAACGATCATTCCCGCAGCCACCCGTTTCGCCATTCTCATGAAGACCGCGAGGCGGCCCACCAAATCCCCGACACCCCACAGACCCGCTCACCTGCCTACAAGTTGGCCTTTGATGATGACGCGTTCCTGTGTCGTGACGAGTTGCGCCCGGTGCGCCTGCAACTGGAGTTGTTGAAGCCGGAAATGATGATGCAGGAATATGGTGTGGAAAGCACGGTGGTTCTATTTGGCGGCGCCCGTATTCCCGACCCGGTTAACAAGGATACCGCCCGGACCAAGACCCTGGCTGAACTGACAAAATACTACCGCGAGGCACGCGAATTTGCCCGCCTGATTACCCTGCGCAGCATGGAAAATGGCAAGCAGCGTGAGAATGTCATTGTCACCGGTGGTGGCCCCGGGGTGATGGAGGCAGGCAATCGCGGTGCGCAGGATGCGGGCGGGGTGTCGATTGGCCTGAACATCGTATTGCCGCACGAGCAGGCGCCGAACGAATATGTCACGCCAGAATTGTGTTTCAACTTCCATTACTTTGCCGTCCGCAAGATGCACTTCCTGATGCGCGCCAATGCGCTGGCTGTGTTTCCAGGCGGATTTGGCACTATGGACGAGACCTTTGAAACCCTGACGCTAATCCAGACCGGACGGATGAAGCGTATTCCATTTTTGTTGTTTGGCCGGGAATTCTGGGAGACGGTCATCAACTGGGACGCGCTGGCTGATGCAGGCACGATCTCGCCCGAAGATCTGAAGCTGTTCCGCTTTGTCGAAACCGCCGCCGAAGCAATGGAAGCGGTGGAAAACTGGGACGGCGCAGGCCAGAAACGCGGTGTGATACCTGGACGTTGAAAGGGCATTCATTGAAAAAAGGCGAGGCGAAAGCGTGGTATTGGCCTCGTACTCGGTGTTTTGTTTTCTGAAAGTATTTTGCATCCACTCAATGTCACCGATACTTGCGAACCATGTTGGAGCATGTCGCACCAAATCGAATTCGTCCGGCGGGGCGAACGCATTTGCTTGCGC
>CAYSBG010000024.1:1605-11491 GCA_964429125.1 uncultured Aliiroseovarius sp. | reverse complement strand
ATCGCCAAATACCTTTAAATACGGCGCTGCTCAGGAAAACTTGGCCAGTAATGCCGCCTTGACGTCGAGCGGCACAAAGCTGGTGATATCCCCGCCCAACCGGGCGATTTCCTTGACCAGCTTCGAGGCAATCGCCTGGTGGCGAGCTTCTGCCATCAGAAAAACGGTCTCAACCGTGTCATCCATTGCCCGGTTCATGCCAACCATCTGATATTCATACTCAAAATCGGCAACAGCCCGCAGGCCGCGGATAATGATCTGCGCGCCGACATCATGGGCGCAATCAATCAGCAAGTTCTCAAACGGATGCACGACGATCTCGGTATCACAGGCCTTGCCAAAATCCGCACATTGGGACTCGACCATGGCCACGCGCTCTTCCAACGTAAACAACGGCTTCTTATCGCGGTTGATCGCCACGCCAATGACCAAACGATCAACCAGCGCGCAGGCACGCCGGATAATGTCTAGGTGTCCAACGGTTACAGGGTCAAACGTACCAGGATAAAGGCCAATGCGCATGTTTGTCGCTCCTTGCTGCAGCGACACGCAACATTATTGCGGCGCCAATAGCAAGGCTTTTCTGCGCTGCGGCATTGCGCCCCCACGTCAAAACGAACAAGCCGCGCCGCTAATGGCCCATGATCATCCCTTGCAGGGCGTTGTTTTCATGGGCCAGCTCATCCAGCCGTGCCTTGACCACATCGCCAATGGAAATCACCCCGATCATCGCATCGCCCTGCATGACCGGCATATGGCGAAACCGGCCCTCGGTCATCCGCCCCAGCACTTCGTCGGTCGAGCACTCCCCGTCACAGGTCACCAAATCGGTGGTCATCAGGTCGCTGACCCGATCGCTCATGCAGGTCGGCCCGCGCTTGCCCAATTCGCGAACGATGTCGCGTTCGGATAGAATTCCCGTCGGCGAGGTGCCGTCTTGAGAGACGATCAGCGCCCCAATCCGCTTTTCCGACAAAACCCCGGCCGCATCCGCTACCGAGGTTTCCGGCGGAATGGTAAACACCCCCCCGGTTGGCTTGGATTTCAATATCTGGCTTACGAGCATGCGGCCCTCCCGTTTTGGTAGTGGACGTTGGCCTACCCTCGCGCGCCGTGCGACATTGTGTCAAGCCTCCGCTTCCAGACGCGCGACTTCGGCGCGGATACCCACGACCAGTTCGCGCGCGACCAGCGCCAGGCGCTCAACCCGCTGATCGGCCGCATGGCGCACCAGATAAAAGGAGCGCGTCAGGCTGACTTCATCGACCAGAACGCGTTGCAGTTCCGGCGCAAAAGGCAGGATGAAATCGTGGGTGATTCCAACCCCGCCGCCATGGCGCAAATAGCCCAATTGCACCGCCACAAGGTTCGAGGCCAGCGCCACCCGCTCCATGCCCATATTGGTCAGAAAATCCAGTTCGGGATAGAAAATCATGTCCTGAATATAGCCAACCAGAGGATGTGCCCTGAGATCCTCCAACGCGTTGATCCGAGGCGCATTTTCAAGATACGCGCGCGTTGCTGCAAAATGCAGGTGATAATCGGTGATCTTTTCCACCCGCACCCGCCCGGCCTGGGGCGGGGAAACGGTGATGGCCATATCGGCCTCGCGTTTTGACAGGTTGATCACCCGGGGCAGCGCAACGATCTGCAGTTCCAGTTCCGGGTGGCGTCGGGTAATGGCGGCACAGACCTGGGGCAACACATATGAGGCACAGCCATCGGTGGCGCCGATACGCACCTGCCCGGCCAGCCGCCCGCCCCCGCCCTTGAGCGCATCCACCCCCTCGCTGACCGCCTGCTCGGCGCGTTCCGCATGGGCCAGCAGCCGCTCTCCGGCGGCATTCAACGCATAACCCTGCGGGGATTTGGCAAAAAGCGGCTGGCCCAGCGCCTCCTCCAGCCGGGCCATGTGCCGCCCTACCGTCGCCGCATCGCGTTTGAGCACCCGCGCTGCGGATGACAGGCTTTCGCCCCGCGCCACCGCCAAAAACACCCGAAGGTCATCCCAATCCGGCATATCATCCCCCTAAATTTGCAAAACCTTTTTGAGATACTGCCTCTTTCCCCGGCAAATTTGCAAGTCTATCCTGCACCCGAGATATCGCAGACGTAATCGGGAGAGAACCATGTACGAAATCGGACATTACATTAACGGCGCACGCGTCAAAGGCACCTCGGGGCGCTTTGGCGACATTTTCAACCCGGCGACCGGCGAAGTGCAGGGCCAGGTGGCCATGGCCACCCCCGGCGAAGTCGACGCCGCCATTGCCAAGGCGGCCGAGGCCCAGGTTGCCTGGGGGGCAACCAACCCGCAAAAACGTGGGCGGGTGATGATGGAAATGGTCCGTCTGCTCAACCGCGACATGGACAAACTGGCCGAGGCGCTAAGCCGCGAGCATGGCAAGACCATCCCCGATGCGCGCGGCGACGTACAGCGTGGCCTTGAGGTGATCGAATTTTCCATCGGCGCGCCACACCTGCTCAAGGGCGATTATACCGATGGCGCGGGACCGGGGATCGACATGTTTTCCATGCGCCAACCGCTTGGCGTCGTTGGCATTATCATGCCCTTCAATTTTCCGGCGATGATGCCGCTCTGGCATCTCGGGCCGTGCCTGGCCTCGGGTAATGCCGCTGTTTACAAACCGTCCGAACGCGACCCGTCGGTGGCAATGATGCTGGCCGAGTTGTTTGTTGAGGCCGGCCTGCCCGAGGGCGTTTTCCAGGTGATCAACGGCGACAAGGAAGCCGTCGACGCGCTGCTGGACAGCGAGACCGTGCAGGCGATTTCCTTCGTCGGCTCGACCCCGGTGGCCAAGTATATCTACGCCCGCGCCACGGCCTCGGGCAAGCGTGCGCAATGCTTTGGCGGCGCCAAGAACCACATGATCATCATGCCCGATGCGGATATGGATCAGGCCGCTGATGCGTTGATCGGGGCTGGTTTCGGCGCGGCTGGCGAGCGCTGCATGGCGGTTTCCGTGGCGGTGCCGGTGGGCGAGGAGACCGCCGACCGCCTGATCGCAGCGTTGGTTCCGCGTGTCGAAAAGCTGCGCGTAGCCCCGTACACGGACGGGGACGATGTCGATTACGGCCCGGTTGTGACCCGCGAGGCCAAAGACCGCATCCTCGGCCTGATCAACAAGGGCGTCGAAGAAGGCGCAACCCTGGTGGTCGACAATCGCGACTTCAAATTGCAGGGCTATGAAGACGGCTTTTTCGTCGGCCCGCACCTGTTTGACAACGTCACCCCGGACATGGAGATCTACAAGACCGAGATCTTTGGCCCGGTTCTGTCGACCGTGCGCGCGGGGTCTTATGAGGAAGCGTTGAAGCTGGCGATGGACCACGAATACGGCAACGGCACCGCCATTTTCACCCGCGACGGCGACACCGCGCGCGACTTTGCCCACCGGGTGAATATCGGCATGGTCGGCATCAACGTGCCGATTCCGGTTCCACTGGCCTATCACACCTTTGGCGGCTGGAAGAAATCCATGTTCGGCGATCTCAACCAACACGGTCCCGACGGGTTCAAGTTCTACTCACGCACGAAAACCATCACTTCTCGCTGGCCATCCGGCCTGAAGGAAGGCGGAGAGTTCCACTTTAAAGCCATGGACTAACCAACGGAAAATTCTTGGTAAAATTTACGCCTCCCTAGCATATGCCAGGGGGGCTTACGTTCGCCAACCAGCCTCTACTATTGTTTTCCCGTTGCAAAGACGCTAGCAATTCGACCTGCCTGACTCGCAAAATAGTCGGGCGATGTTCAACAACGCTTGCATCTAAGACTGGAACACATGGCTGGCTATTTCCGGATATTTCCCGAACACAATCTTGTTTATGTCCGCTATAGCGGCGCAGCAAGCATCGCCGACTACATTTCCGTAGTGGATGGATATACCGCCCATCCGGATTTCAACGCGCACCACAAGAACCTGATCGATTTATGCAGCTTGGAAAGCTTTGAGCGCGATTATGCCGCGGTATTTGCCTTGCAGGCCCGCACTGCAGAATACGCGATGGCGGCACAGGCCGACATTCTGTCCATCATGGTCGCACCTTCGACGATTGCCATGGAGGCCGCCCAGTTGATTCTCCGTTCGTGGGAAGGTCTCGATTCTCCGGTAGTGCGGCGCATTGTTCCCAGCATGGATGAGGCCGCAACCTTGCTGGGAATCGGCAACGATACGCTCGACGATCTGCTCGCTCAAGTCGTCTAGAGCCTGTCGCACCAAATTGAATTCACCAGTCCGGGCGAACGCATCTGCTGTGCAGGCGCTGCCTCGCCCTGACTGGTGAATGCCCGAACCTGATTGGGCGCGACACGCTCTGAACCGGCCCATCGCAACCTGTGCTTGCCTGAAAGCTGAAACCCTGCAATCCTGCGTTCAAGGGGAGGCAGGACATGGGCGCAACAACACCAGATTTCACCATCGGCATCGAAGAAGAATACCTCTTGGTTGATCGCGATAGCTATGAACTCACCGTTGCCCCCGAAGGGTTAATGGCCGATTGCCAGGAAGAGCTGGAAGGCCAGGTCAGCCCGGAGTTCCTGAAATGCCAGATCGAGATCGGAACGCGGGTTTGTGCCAATATTTCCGAGGCCCGCGATGATCTGAGGCGCCTGCGCAGCGGCGTCGCCAAACACGCCGCGAAATACAATCTGGCCCCGATCGCTGCGGCCTGCCACCCGTTTGCCGATTGGAAAGACCAACACCACACCGACAAGGACCGCTATAATGCGCTCAGCCGCGATCTGGCCGGGGTGGTCCGGCGCTTGCTGATTTGCGGCATGCATGTGCATGTCGGGATCGCGGACCCTGACACCCGCATCGACCTGGTCAACCAGCTGAGCTATTTCCTGCCGCACCTGCTGGCATTGTCCGCATCTTCGCCGTTTTGGCAAGGAGACGATACCGGGTTGGCAAGTTACCGGCTGACGGTTTTTGACAATCTGCCCCGCACCGGCCTGCCGCCACATTTTGCTGGCTGGTCCGAATACGCGCGTTCCGTGCAGGCAATCGTCGATCTTGGCCTTATCGAAGACAGCTCAAAAATCTGGTGGGACCTGCGCCCATCGGCGCGCTTCCCCACGATCGAAGCACGGATTTGCGATGTTTCGCCCCGCATGGAGACCGCCTTGTCCATCGCGGCGTTGATCCAATCGATCACCCGGTTCTTGTGGCGTCTCAAGGCGGGAAATCAGCGCTGGCGGATGTATGACAATTTCCTGATCTCGGAAAACCGCTGGCGGGCGCAGCGCTATGGCGTCAGCGCCGGGCTCATTGATTTTGGCAAGCGCGAAGTGGTGGATTTCTCCGCGCTGATAGAAGAGTTGATTGACCTTGTTGGCGAAGATGCCGAGGCGCTTGGCTGCTTGCCCGAAGTCCAGGCAACACGGGAGATCCTTGCCCGTGGGACCTCTGCCGATACTCAACGCCAGGTCTTTGCCAACGCGGTTCAGGCCGGCGACAGCCGCACCGCCGCGCTGCAAGGCGTGGTCCGGCATCTGATCGAAGAATTTCACGTCGATTTATAAGCCTGTCAGGGCAAACTTGTGGGTGGTTTTTCTTGCTTGCAAAATTCCTGCAAGGTTCCTTAATTAAACAAGTGTTCAATTCAACAGGGGGACGCGCATGGATTTCGCTTTGTCAGAAGAACAACAGGCCATTTTCGATATGGCCTACGCCTTTGGCCAGGACACTATCGCGCCCTTTGCAGAAGACTGGGAAGAGGCCGGAACCATTCCCAAAACGCTTTGGCACGCGGCCGCACAGCTTGGCTTTGGCGGGTTGTATGTGAACGAAGAATTTGGCGGCTCGGGCCTGAGCCGCCTGGACGCGACGCTGGTATTCGAAGCACTGGCCATGTCCTGCCCCGCCGTTGGCTCGTTCTTGTCGATCCACAACATGGTTGGTGGCATGATCGACAAGTTTGGCACGCCCGAACAAAAGGCCAGGTGGCTGCCGGATTTGTGTTCGATGGACAAGGTTTTTTCCTATTGCCTGACCGAGCCCGGCTCGGGATCTGACGCCGCGGCCCTGAAAACCCGCGCCGTGGCAACAGATACGGGTTTTGCACTGACCGGCACCAAGGCATTCATCTCGGGCGGTGGCTATTCCGATGCTTACCTGGTCATGGCGCGCACTGGCGCGGACGGCCCCAAAGGCATCAGCGCGATGATTATAGAGGACGGCACCGAAGGGCTAAGCTTTGGTGCGCCCGAGCGGAAAATGGGCTGGAAAGCGCAACCAACCTCTATGGTCAACTTGGACAATTCGAACATTCCGGCGGAAAATATCGTGGGTGAACTCGGTAAAGGTTTCACTTATGCGATGTCTGGCCTGGATGGTGGGCGTTTGAATATCGCCGCTTCTGCGCTGGGTAGCGCCCAGAACGCGCTGGACAAAACCCTCACCTACATGGGCGAGCGCAAAGCTTTTGGCCATTCCATAGACCAATTTCAAGCCTTGCAATTCCGCCTTGCCGAGATGGAAGTGAAGCTGCAATCAGCCCGCACTTTCCTGCGTCAGGCCGCATGGAAACTGGACAACAAGGCACACGATGCCAGCAAGTTCTGCGCCATGGCCAAAATGCTTGTCACCGATTCCGCATTCGACGTGGCCAATTCCTGCCTGCAGCTACACGGCGGCTATGGCTATCTGGCCGATTATGGGATCGAAAAAATCGTCCGCGACTTGCGGGTGCATCAAATCCTTGAGGGCACCAATGAAATCATGCGCCTGATCGTCAGCCGCCAGATGCTCAAGGATCGGGGGTAATGACCGATCTCCTCGTCCGCAAACAGGCGCGCGCCGGGCGCATTACTCTGACCCGGCCCGAGGCGCTGAACGCGCTCAGCTATCAGATGTGCCTGGAGATCGAGGCCGCCCTTGACGCGTGGCGCGACGACGACGCCGTGGCCCTGGTGATCATCGACGCCGAAGGCGCGCGCGCCTTTTGTGCCGGCGGTGACATTCAGGAAATGTATGACACCGGACGCGTCGGCGACTATTCCTACGGGCGGAAATTCTGGGCCGACGAATACCGGCTGAATGCCAAAATCGCCGCCTTTCCCAAACCGTATATCGCCCTGATGCACGGCTTTACCATGGGCGGCGGCGTCGGGGTTTCCTGCCATGGCTCCCATCGCGTCGTCTGCGAAACCTCACAAATTGCCATGCCGGAATGTGGTATCGGCCTGGTGCCGGATGTCGGCGGCAGCGCGTTGTTGGCAGCCGCTCCCGGGCGATTGGGCGAATACTTTGGCCTTACCGCCGCGCGCATGGGCCCCGCCGATGCGCTTCATGCGCGTTTCGCCGATTTCTACGTCCCCTATGACCGCTGGCCCGTGCTGATCGAACAGCTTTGCACGTCCGGCGACGCCGACCTTGTGCGTATCTTTGCCGCCTCCGAGCAGACCCCGCAAAAAGGTGCGGCGCAACAGGCACAGGCAGAAATCGGCGCCGCTTTTGCCGCCGAAACCCTCGCCGATATCCTTGCCGCACTGGACAAATCCGACAGCGACATTGCCGCTGGGGCCGCTAAATCCATGCGCCGCAATTCGCCCCTTTCCATGGGCTGCGCGCTGCGATTGATCCGCGATGCGCGCGCCACCCCCGGCCTGCCCGCAGCCCTGGCCCGCGAATTTCGCTTTACCTTCCGCTCCGCCGAGCAGGGCGATTTCATCGAGGGTATCCGGGCCGCGATCATCGACAAAGACCGCAATCCGGTCTGGCAGCACCCTGCGCCCGAGGCCGTGACGGGCGACGACATTTCCGCTATGCTGGCGCCACTGGGCGCGGATGAATTGAATCTGCAAGGGAGCTGAACCATGAAAGTTGGGTTTATCGGACTGGGAAACATGGGCGCGCCGATGGCGGCCAATCTGGCCAAGGCGGGCCACGAGGTAACAGGCTTTGACCTGGCCGCACCGGCGCCCGAAGGGGTACACATGGCCGACAGTGCCCCGGCCGCTGCCAAAGGTGGCGATGTGGTCATCACCATGCTGCCCAACGGGGCGATTTTACGCGCGGTTGCGGGTGAAATCATCCCCGCCATGGCACCCGGCGCGGTGCTCTCCGATTGCTCGACCGTCGACGTGGAAAGCGCCCGTGCGGTGGCAATGCAGGCCAACGACGCCGGGCTGCTTTCTGTAGATGCCCCGGTTTCCGGCGGGGTTGGTGGCGCCACCAACGGCACGTTGACCTTTATGGCGGGCGGCACGGCGGATGCATTTGCCAAGGTCGCGCCGCTGTTTGAGATCATGGGGCAAAAGGCCGTGCATTGTGGGGATGCCGGCGCCGGGCAGTCTGCGAAGATCTGCAACAACATGATCCTTGGCGTCACCATGATCGCCACTTGCGAAGCCTTTGCTTTGGCTGATAAACTTGGCCTTGACCGGCAGAAAATGTTTGACGTGGTCTCGACCTCCAGCGGTTATAGCTGGACCATGAACGCCTATACCCCCGCCCCCGGCATCGGCGCGCAAAGCCCCGCCGACAACGACTATCAACCGGGCTTTGCCAGCGAGTTGATGCTCAAGGATCTGCGCCTGTCCCAGCAAGCCGCCGAAGCGGTCGATGCCGACACGCCGATGGGCCAGGCCGCCGCCGCGCTTTATGAACAATTCGTTGAGAGCGAAGGCGGTCTGGGCACAGATTTTTCCGCCATGCTGCCCCGGTTCGAGAAACGCGGGCGCGGGTGAGCTGGACCGGACAAGACCCGGCCCTTGCGGCATTGGAGGCTCCGGCCCGGGCCATTCTCGATGCGCTGCGCCCGCTTGACGTGCCCAAGGGCGCAACGCTTTTCCTGCCCGGCGAAGCGGTCAAAGGCTATGTTATCGTGCTTTCCGGCAAAGTTGGCGTGCATCTGATCGGCCCCACCGGGCGCGACATTTTGCTTTACGAAGTGGCGCCCGGGCAATCTTGCATCCAGTCGACCCTGGGCCTTTTTGGCGGGGATGACTATACCGCCGAGGCCACGGCGCAAACCGACACCCGGCTGGTCCTCCTGCCGCGCGGTGCGTTTTTCGACTTGCTGGATAGCTCGCCGGAATTTCGCCGGATCGTCTTTCAGGCCTTTGCCGGGCGCATGCAATCCATGATGCAACTTATTGAAAATGTGTCCTTTATGCGGGTTGAGGAACGTCTTGCGACGTTACTGTTAGAACGCGCCGATGCCCAGGGGCGCGTTGAAATGACCCAGGTTGACATGGCAACCGCCATTGGCTCGGCCCGCGAAGTGATTTCACGCAGGCTTGAAAAACTTGCCCGCACCGACTGCATCCGCCACGAGCGCGGCGTGGTGCAGATCCTTGACCGCGCCCGACTGGAACGCCTGGCCAAAAGCCCCGCTGTTTGATCCCTGTGTGACCACGACACGTGCTTATTTCCCTTCCCATGATAGAATCAGGGCCATCAAACAGGTATGCCCTGAAAAACCAGACAGGAAAGGAACGACAATGTTCAAAACAAACGAAGGTAACATGGACCGCATTCTTCGGGTCGTGATCGGCGCGGCTTTGCTGATCGCGTACTTCACCATGGATGGCGCCTCCAAATGGCTGCTGATTGGCATCGTGCCGCTGCTTACCGGCGCCCTGGGCTGGTGCGCGCTTTACCAGATCCTCGGTTTCTCGACCTGCCCGATGAAAAAGAGCTGATCGGGTAAATCATTTTGCAAAAATCGGGCGCTGGCTATAAATGCTTGCGCCCGATCCTTTTGATAAGTCTTGAAAAAACGTCGGCAATGGGCAAGTCTGCCCCATGCTGCACTTTAGCCAATCCCCCACTGCCCCCGCGTTCGTCCAGAACCCTTATGCCTTTTACGACAAGGCCCGTTCGGCGGCAGGAGATCTGTTTTTCTGGGACGATTA
>CAYSBG010000024.1:0-1595 GCA_964429125.1 uncultured Aliiroseovarius sp. | reverse complement strand
CGCCCTGCCGATGGCGGTAAGCTTCGAGGCGGTCAACACGCTCCTGCGCGACCGTCGTTTTGGCCGCGAACCGGTCATACCGCGCGCCTTTCCCGCGCATCTGGCGCCGTTTTATGCGGTCGAGGCGCATTCCATGCTGGAACTGGACGGAGCGCGCCACAAGCGCTTGCGCGGGCTGACCGCACGCGCCTTTACCAGCCGCCGAATCAAGGGGCTGGAGCCAGAAATCGCGCAGCTTTCGCATCATTTGATTGACGCTTTCCCAGCCGGCGCATTCGACCTGCTCCCAGCCTTTGCCCAGCGCATTCCCATCGTGATCATCTGCCGCCTGCTTGGCGTGCCCGAGGAAATGGCCGACCAGCTTCTGATCTGGTCCCATGACATGGTGGCGATGTATCAGGCGCGCCGCGACCGGGCATTGGAGGCGCGCGCGGTGGTAGCAACCGAAGCTTTCGTTGCCTTCATGCGCGCCCATATTGAGGCCCGCCGCTCTACCCCGGCCGACGACCTGATTTCCGAGCTGATTGCCGCAGAAGAGGCCGGCGAAAAGCTCTCCACCGAAGAGCTTGTCACGACCTGCATTCTGCTGTTGAACGCCGGCCACGAGGCAACCGTTCACGCGATGGCCAACGCGGTGAAGCTGCTGCTTGAAGAGAAGGCGACAGACGCGGTTCTGGATACAAAAACCCGGGCGGCGGCTATCGAAGAGACCTTTCGCCTTGATCCCCCGGTCCACCTGTTCACCCGCCATGCCCATGAAGACGTTGAACTTTTCGGCCACCACTTCGCCCGTGGCGACGAGGTTGGCCTGCTGCTGGGCGCGGCCAATCGCGACCCGGCAATCTGGCGCGAGCCCGACCGCTTCGACCCCACGCGCCCGCCGCTTACCAATGTCAGCTTCGGCGCCGGGGCGCATTTCTGCATCGGCGCGCCGCTGGCCCGGCTGGAGCTTGCCACCGCCCTGCCGGTACTGTTCGCGCGCTGCCCGAACCTCGCCCTGGCCCGGCCGCCCGAATACGCCAATCTCTACCACTTCCACGGCCTGACCGCGCTGAGCGTCACATGCTGAGCCGCGCGCTGGTGACCGCACTGGCGCTCGCCCTGGCCGCCGCCCCGGCCCGGGCCGAGCCTGCCCGCCTGCTCTTTGCCTCGGGCTTTGAGCGCGGCGTCGCGCTTGGCCCTGAAACCCCCTATTATCAAAACATTACCGGCACCGATGCCGGCACCGGATTCAGCTGGCCGATCTCGATCCTCGGTGCCCGCGAAAGCGCCCTGCACCCGATCGACCACGACAATCACCGCGCCACCTTTGCCCGGCTGGAAACCACCCGCGGCCATACCGGCCGCCAGACCCGCGTGCTCTATCAGGAAATGGCCTATGAAGTCGGCGATTGCTGCACCCAGATCCCCTATGAGATCCTCAATATCCAGGACGGCAGGCGCGACCTCTATCTGCGCTTCTGGATCAAGCTCGACGGCGCCAGCCTGCACAAGCCCGACATGTGGCGCAGCTTTTTCGAATGGAAATCGAAAGACTATGCCCGCGGCGCCGGCTTCCGCCTGATTGCCTTCATCTATTCCGATGCCGATGGCCG
>CAYSBG010000023.1:0-11530 GCA_964429125.1 uncultured Aliiroseovarius sp. | reverse complement strand
GGGCGAGCCGCCGTTCATGTTGGGTATTTCCGCATTTCTGGCGCTTTCGGACGCTGTGGCCGCAACCGGCACGGCCTATCCGGCGCTCGACGCTCCGGCGACACCTGAACGCGTGTTGGCGGCAATTCGCCGGGTAAGCGCATGAGCTTCAACCCGGAGTCTCTGCGCCAGGCGCTGGCAACACGCCCACGGGTGGCCCGGGTTGTCGTGGCCGAGGTCAAAGGATCCGCCCCCCGCGAAGTCGGTGCGGCGATGCTGGTCTGGGAGGACGGCCAATCCGGAACGATTGGCGGCGGCGCTCTGGAATATGCGGCGGCAGCGCAAGCGCGCGCCGCGCTGGCGCACGATCGCAATGGATATCTGGAAACATTTCCTCTCGGCCCGGCCCTGGGTCAATGCTGCGGCGGATCCGTGCGGTTGCTGACCGAATTTTTCGACATTGAAACCGTGCAAGCCATTGATAAAACATCTGTATTTGCCAGACCCTGCGGGGGTGCCCGCCCCTCGCTACGCCTGAAACGCGCGCTGGCCCAGGCGCGGAATTCCGGCTCACAAGTGGCGCCGGCGTTGATTGACGGGTGGATGGTTGAACCTGTCATCGCCCCTGCAGCACCCTTGTGGATCTACGGCGCCGGACATGTGGGCCGGGCGCTGATAGATGTGATCACACCGCTTGAGGATTTTGTGATCACATGGGTCGACACTTCGCCGGACCGCTTCCCGGAGCCCCCCGAAGGCGTCACGATCCTGCCGGCCAGCGCGCCCCATCGCGTGGTCGCCCATGCCCCGCGCGATGCGCATCACCTGATCCTCACATATTCCCATGCGCTCGACCTGGAACTGTGCCACGCCCTGCTCGGCCGCGGCTTTGCCAGCGCCGGGCTGATCGGTTCCGCCAGCAAATGGGCACGGTTCCGAAAGCGCCTGCATGCCTTGGGTCACAGCTTGCAGGCCATTGACACCCTCACCTGCCCGATCGGCATGCCCAGCTTGGGAAAACAGCCCCAGGCGATTGCCATCGGTGTGGCCAGCCAGCTCATCAGCATAATAAAAACACAAGCCAACAGGGATAATGACCATGAGCGAGAACCGAACGCAGAGACCTGCGCTTCTCACCCTTGCAGGGTTACGCAAGGCCTATCCGGGGGTGGTGGCAAATGACGATGTGTCCTTTACCATCCTGCCCGGAGAGGTCCATGCGCTACTTGGCGAGAACGGCGCCGGGAAATCGACCCTGGTAAAAATGATCTATGGCCTGGTCAAGCCGGACCGGGGCCAGATGACCATGCGCGGGGCGGCTTTCGCCCCCGCCAACCCGGCCGCCGCGCGCGGCCAGGGCGTGGCGATGGTGTTTCAGCACTTCTCGCTTTTTGACGCGCTGAACGTGGCGGAAAACATCGCTCTGGGCATGGACAATCCGCCGGCCCAGCGTGCCTTGGCCGCGCGGATCACCGAGGTCAGCGAGGCGTACGGACTGCCGCTGGATCCCGCGCGACTGGTTGGCGACCTATCGGCCGGAGAACGCCAGCGGGTCGAGATCATCCGCTGTCTTTTGCAGGACCCCAAGCTGTTGATCATGGATGAGCCGACCAGCGTGCTGACCCCGCAGGAGGTGGAAATCCTGTTCCACACCTTGCGCAAACTGACCAGCGAGGGAACGGCAATTCTTTATATTTCCCATAAGCTTGAGGAAATTCGCGCTTTGTGTGAACACGCCACGATCCTGCGGCTGGGCAAGGTGGTCGACACCTGCGACCCGCGCCAGAAAAGCGCCCGGGAACTGGCCGAGATGATGGTTGGCGAAGAGCTGCATATTCCGACCCGCGCCCAAAGCGAACCCGGCGAAACGGCTTTGGAGGTGCGCGCGCTGTCGCTACCGCCCAGCAGCGCTTTTGGGACGGCTCTGCGTGACCTGTCCCTGACTCTGCGCAAAGGAGAGATCCTGGGCATTGGCGGGGTTGCCGGCAATGGGCAGGACGAACTTCTTGATGCCCTTTCCGGCGAGGTTTTGGCGCCCCAAGGCACCGTCTGGCTCAAGGGTATCGACATTTCGCGCGTGGCGCCCAATCCGCGTCGCGCCCTGGGCTTGCTGGCCGCCCCCGAGGAGCGTTTGGGCCATGCCGCCGCCCCGGACATGAGCCTTGCCGAAAACGCGCTCCTGACTGGCGCCACCCGTGAGAACCTCACCCGCAAGGGCTTTATCGACTGGGGCGGGACCGGCGATTTCGCCCGGCGCATTATCGCCGCTTTTGATGTGCGCACGCCGGGGCCGGAAAACGCCGCGCGCTCGCTGTCCGGCGGAAACCTGCAGAAATTCGTCATCGGCCGCGAGGTGCTGCAGGCGCCCGACGTCCTGGTTGTCAACCAGCCGACCTGGGGTGTTGACGCCAGTGCCGCAGCGGCTATTCGCCAGGCACTTCTCGATCTCGCCTCCAAGGGCGCGGCTGTCATTGTCATCAGCCAGGATCTGGACGAACTGATGGAAATTTCCGACCGCTTTACCGCGCTGAACGAAGGCCGGCTGGCTGCCCCACGACCCGCACAAGGCCTAAGCGTCGAAGAAATCGGGCTGATGATGGGCGGGGCCCACGATCTGGAGGTAAGCGCATGATATTTCGACTTGAAAAACGCCCGTCGCCATCCCGATTCTGGGGCGCGGTGACACCCGTCCTTGCGGTACTCGCCACGATGATTGCCGGCGGCATCATGTTCTGGATGCTGGGCAAAGATCCGTTCGAAGCGATCCGCATCATATTCTGGGATCCGCTGTTTCACGAGACCTTCGGCCCTTATTCACGGCCGCAATTGCTGGTCAAGGCAGGGCCACTGATCCTGATCGCCATCGGCCTGAGCCTGGGTTTCAAGGCCGGCATCTGGAATATCGGCGCCGAGGGCCAGTACATCATGGGCGCCATCATCGGCGCGGGCGTGGGGCTTGCCTTCTACCCGACCGAAAGTCGGCTGATTTTCCCGCTGATGGTGGTGGCGGGGGGGCTGGGCGGCTGGGCCTGGGCGATGATCCCTGCATTCCTGAAGGTGAAATTTGGCACCAACGAAATCCTGGTCAGCCTGATGCTGGTTTATGTGGCGGAATCGATCCTGGCCTCGGTGGCGCAAGGGCTGCTGCGAAATCCCGAAGGGATGGGCTTCCCGGGTAGCCGCAATTTCAAGGAGTGGGCAGCGGCGCACAATGGCGAGATCTTCGTCAATTCCGGCCTGCATTGGGGCGTCGTCGCCGCGTTCATTGCGGTGATTTTCGCCTATGTGCTGCTCAGCCGCCACATGCTGGGCTATCAGGTGCGCCTGACCGGCGAAGCGCCCCGCGCGGCACGGTTTTCCGGGGTGAACCCGGCACGGCTGATCCTGTTTTGCCTGGGCACCAGCGGCGCGCTGGCCGGCATGGCCGGCCTGTTCGAGGTAAGCGGCCCGGCCGGGCAGATCAGCATCGACTTTGGCTCGGGCTATGGATTTACCGCCATTATCGTCGCCTTTCTGGGGCGCCTGCATCCGGTGGGCATATTGCTCGCCGGCCTGCTTATGGCGCTCACCTATATTGGCGGCGAACTGGCGAGCCTGATGCTGGGCATTCCCGCGGCGGCGATCCAGCTGTTCCAAGGCATGTTGCTGTTCTTTCTGCTGGCCTTTGATATCCTGTCAAACTACCGCATTCGCCTGAAAAAACCGGAGGCCGCGTGATGGACCTTTCCTCAATCAACCCGATCCTGCTGATCGCCAGCCTGATGGTCGCGGCAACGCCGATCCTGCTTGCCGCCATTGGTGAACTGGTCGTCGAAAAAGCCGGAGTGCTGAACCTGGGGGTCGAGGGCATGATGATCACCGGCGCGGTGGTCGGCTTTGCCATTGGCGTCAACACCGGCTCGCCCGCGCTTGGCTTTGTTGCCGCCGCCGCCGGGGGGGCCGCGCTTTCGATGCTGTTTGGCCTGCTGACGCAATATCTGCTGTCCAATCAAGTGGCAACCGGGCTGGCCCTAACCCTGTTCGGGCTGGGCTTGTCGGCGCTTATCGGCAAGCCTTACGAGGGGATCAAATCGCCTACCCTGCAAAAACTGGACCTTGGCCCGCTCACCGATCTGCCAGTGGTCGGCCCGATCCTGTTTGGCCATGACCCGATGGTTTATGTCAGCCTGCTGTTGGTGTTCGTGGTGTGGTGGGGGCTCAAATACACCCGCGCCGGGCTGGTTCTGCGCGCGGTTGGTGAAAACCACGATGCCGCCCATGCGCTGGGCTACAAGGTCATAAATGTGCGTCTCGCGGCTATCGCCTTTGGCGGGGCCTGTGCCGGGCTGGGCGGAGCCTATATCTCGCTGGTCCGGGTGCCGCAATGGGTTGAGGGGCTGACTGCGGGCGCTGGCTGGATTGCCCTGGCCATCGTCGTCTTTGCCTCGTGGCGGCCTTGGCGGGCGTTGATGGGCGCCTATCTGTTTGGCGGGGTCAACGTGTTGCAGTTGAACCTGCAGGCTGCGGGCCTGGCGATTCCGGTGGAATACCTGTCGATGAGCCCCTATGTGATAACCATTGTGGTTCTGGTGTTCATCTCGGCGCGCGGGCAACATGGTGCGCCCGGCTCGCTTGGTCGCGTTTTTCACAGCACCGGTTAGGAGCATGGTTGAAACGTACAGATGTCATACGCGTGCTCGACGGCACCCACCCGGAAAAAAGCGATGGTATCGCTTGGCTGATGAACGGGCTGATCTTGCTGTCAGCAATCGCCATTGCGCTCGAAACCGAGCCTGGCATGCCCGAAGGGCTGATAACCTGGCTGTTTCGCTTCGAGGTATTGCTGCTTGGCGTTTTTGCACTGGAATACCTGGTGCGGATTTGGGCCAGCCCGCGGCCCTTGCGCTACATCTTCAGCTTTTGGGGCATTATCGACTTGTTGAGCTTTCTGCCCGCCGCGATCCTGCTGACCCCGGAATGGCAGGCGGTGCGCGCCTTTCGCTTGCTCAGGCTGGTGCGGCTGCTCAAACTCTTTCGCTCGCTGCATGCGCTGGATCGGCTGGTCAATGCCTTTCGCGATGTGCGCGCCGAGCTCATGCTATTCGTGATTATCGCCGCGCTGATGCTGTATGTCAGCGCCGTGGGGATTTTCATTTTCGAGCACGAGGCCCAGCCAGAAGCGTTCAGCTCTATTCCCATGAGCCTGTGGTGGGCGGCGGCCACCTTTACCACGGTGGGCTATGGCGACATGTACCCGATCACGCCGGGCGGGCGGCTGTTTACCAGTGCAATCTTGTTCATCGGCCTGGGGATTGTTGCGGTCCCTGCGGCGATTGTCACCACCGCTCTGCTTGAAGCCGAAACGAATATCGGCAAAAAGAAGAAAAAGAAAAAGAAGCGCAAAAGATCTGAGGCGAAAAATACTGAACTCAAACCTACTGAAACATCCAAGGGAGACTAACATGAAATCACTGAAAACACTTCTGGCTGGCGCGGCGTTGGCCGTCGGCATTGCCGGGGCCGCAGCGGGCGAACCGACCAAAGTAGGCTTTATCTACGTCGGCCCAATCGGCGACGGCGGCTGGACCTATCAGCACGATCAGGGGCGCCTTGCCCTTGAAGAGCGGTTCGGCGATGCGGTTGAAACCGTGTATCAGGAAAGCGTGCCCGAGGGCGCCGACGCCGAGCGTGCCATTGCCCAGATGGCCCTGTCCGGGGTCGACCTGATCTTTACCACCTCGTTTGGCTATATGGATGCGACGATTGCTTCCGCCGCCAAGTTCCCCAATGTGAAATTCGAACACGCCACCGGCTACAAGACCGCCGACAACGTGGGCGTCTATTCCGCGCGCTTCTACGAAGGCCGCGCCATTCAGGGCACCATTGCCGGGCGCATCACCAAATCCAACGTGATCGGCTATATCGCCTCGTTCCCGATCCCCGAAGTGATCCGGGGCATCAACTCGGCCTATATCCATGCGCGCAAGGTCAACCCGGACGTCCAGTTCAAGGTAATCTGGGCCTATACGTGGTTTGATCCGGCCAAAGAAGCCGACGCCGCCAAGGCGCTGATCGAACAGGGCGCTGATGTGATCCTGCAGCACACCGACTCGACCGCACCCCAGGCCGCCGCCCAGGAAGCCGGCAACGTCTACACCTTCGGTCAGGCCTCGGACATGGCCGATTACGCGCCCAAGCCGCGGGTTTCCTCGATCATCGACAATTGGGGACCGTATTACATTGCCCGCACCCAGGCCGTGATGGATGGCACTTGGGTCAGCGACAACACATGGGACGGCATCGGTGCGGGCATGGTTGGTATTGGCGAGATTTCCGACGCCATCCCCGCCGAAGTGAAAGCCGAAGCCGAAGCCCTGCGCGACGCAATCGCTTCGGGCGAATACCACCCGTTCACCGGCCCGCTGAACAAGCAGGACGGCTCGGTCTGGCTGGCAGACGGCGAAGTAGCCGATGACGGCACCCTTGCCGGCATGGGTTTCTTTGTCGAAGGCATTGAAGGCGACGTGCCCAACTGATCGCTTTCACACGCGACGACAGAAAGGCCCGGCTATACACCGGGCCTTTTTATTGCGGGTCTTCATGCAGAAGATCCCAGCGCAGTATTGTTTTGTATTCAAATGAATCAATGGGTTTAATTATCAACCTTTCTCCTTACCTTTGATCCAACAACAGATTGAATCCGGGGGATACCCAATGACCAAATCCCCACCCTGCCCACCGCCGCCTTGCTGTCTGTTCTGGCCTCTGACGCTTTTGGCGGCAACGTCCCAGGCGGGCATTTTGTCGGGAACTTCGACCTGAACGAAGACGGGCAGGTTTCCCTGCAAGAGGTCACTGAAAAACGCGCTGATATCTTTTATATGTTCGACCAAGACGAAAACGGCACCCTGGACGACGCAGAAACCAGATGTTTGACGAAACCCGCGCCGCTGATCACGAAGGTCAGGAAGAAGGCCGGTGCCCTCCTCATGCGCTTTGAGCCAGATGATATTGACGGCAAACTGAGGCTTCCCCTGCCGCCGCCAACGTGTCACATCTAAACCCATGGATGACTTTCTGATCATAGGCGGCGGTATCGCCGGACTGTCTGCCGGTGCGCATTTGTCCGCACTCGGCTCTGTTACTTTGCTGGAGGGCGAAGACGCGCTTGGCTACCACACCTCGGGGCGCTCGGCAGCGCTATATGAGCCAACCTACGGCGCCCCGCCGGTCCAGGCCCTGAGCGAGGCCAGCGGAGACTATTTCTTTGGCGTCTCCAATTTACTGACTCCCCGTGGCCTCCTGATGGTTGGCATGGCCGGCGACAGCCCCGCCTTTGAGGCCGATGCCGCGGCCATGCGCATGGAGCGGCTGAACATCGACGAAGCCCGCGCCCTGGTCCCGGTGCTGGATCCGAACAAAGTGGTCATGGCCGGCTACCACAAGGAAGCGTGGGATATCGACACCGACCGGCTGTTGCAGATCTTCGCGCGCGACATTCGCACCAATGGCGGGCAGGTCCTGACCAGCGCACAGGTCAGCACCATTCACCGCACACCCGCAGGCTGGGAGGTACAATGCAACAACACCAGCTACAGCGCCCGAAACCTGGTCAATGCCGCCGGGGCCTGGGCCGACCAGGTCGCCGGCCTGGCCGGGATCGCCCCGATCGGCATCACCCCCTACCGGCGCTCCATGGCCCGCGTCGCCGCCCCCGAAGGCGTTGGCGTCAGCCATTGGCCGATGCTGTTTGGCCCCGGTGAAACCTGGTATGCCAAGCCTGACGCCGGCGCGCTGCTGGTTTCGCCCGCCGATGAGGTCCCGGTCGAGCCGCACGACGCCTGGGCCGAGGATATGACCCTTGCCGAGGGCATCGCCAAATATGAACAATACGTCACCACACCGGTGACCCGGATGCTGGCCAATTGGGCCGGGCTGCGCAGCTTTGCCCCGGACCGCAGCCTGGTGATCGGCCCGGACACGCGCGACCCGACATTCCTTTGGATGGCCGGTCAGGGCGGCTATGGCTTTCAAACCTCCCCCGCCGCTGGGCACCTGCTGGCCGAGCTTGCGAATGGGCGCCCCCCTGCCCTTGCCGCCTCTGCGGTCACGGCCCTGTCGCCGGCGCGGTTCGCCTGACCCGGCAACGCTGGAATTTCCCGGCGCAACCCCGTATTCTGCGCCCATGTTCAGTAAAAACCGCCTGCTCTGGATCCTCATCTTTGCCACCGCCATGGCCGGGGTCACCATCGGCATCTGGCAATTCGCATGGCGCACGGCGCTGGTCCAGTTGGCGGCCAAGGCGCAAAGTGATCTCAGCCTGGCTTCGGACCGCCTGACCAGCCACTTGTTTCGCACCCGCGATCTGGTGGTGGTGCTGGCCGGGCATCCGACCCTTGTCGATCTGCTCACCAATGGCGGCGATGCGGCGGACGCGGACGCGTTGCTGCGCGAAGTTGCCGACAAAACCGGCGCCGCATCTTTGGCGTTGGTCAACACGTCGGGCGGGATTGTCGCCGCCTCGCATCCGCATGCGCCAAACGCCACCCGGCAACGCCGCTCGCAACCGCTTTCACGCGCCCTGAACGGCGCTTTGGGCACCGCCAACCGCATTGATGCACCGGAAACCGGGAAAGCCGGGCGATTGTTTGCCTTTGGCGCGCCGGTGTTTCCCCGCCCGGGACCGGCACAGGGCGCCGTATTGGCCGAAGTCGACGTGTATCGTTTTGAGCAGAACTGGCCGACCAGCCCGGCCGTGGTGTTTTTCACAAACGCGCAAGGGCGGGTCATTGTTTCAAATCGCAGCGAAGTCGCCCTGTTGGCGCGCGGCGCGGCCGGTTTTCTCGGGCATGAAAGCCATCCGGTCGCCGGGCTTGATATCTGGAACCTGAATGCCGGTCCCTATGTTCCTGCCCAGGCGCTCCACCTGAGCCGGGCCTTGCCGGTGATCGGCGTGACGGGCGAGATCCTCGCCTCGACCGCCCCGGCCCGCCAAAGCGCGACCCTGCAGGCCGCGGTCGCTGCGGCCCTGATGCTGGTCTTTGGCGCGTTTCTGTTTCTTGCCACCGAGCGGCGCCGCACCCTGGCCCAGGCCAACGCCCTGCTGGAAACCCGCGTCGCCAGGCGGACCGCCGCATTGGTCACAGCCAATACCGAACTGACCCATGAAATCGGCGAACGGCGCGAGGCCGAGTCCGCTCTCAAACAGGCCCAGAGCGACCTGGTCCAGGCCGGCAAGCTTGGCGCACTGGGCCAAATGAGTGCCGGCATCAGCCACGAGTTGAACCAGCCGCTCATGGCAATCCGTTCCTTTGCCGAAAACGCCACGCAGTTTCTTGGGCGCGGCGATACTGCCCGCGCCGCAAGCAACCTTGAACGCATTTCCGATCTTGCCCGACGCATGGGGCGCATCATTCAGAACCTGCGTGCATTCGCCCGCAACGAGGCGGAGCCGGTGACGCGCGTTGACCTTGTTCAAGTCATTGACAATGCAATAGAACTCGTTGAACCCCGGCTGAAAATGGACGCCATCGAACTGGACTGGACACCGCCGGACATGCCGGTTTATGCCCGGGGCGGCGACGTGCGCCTGACCCAGGTTTTTGTCAATCTGATCACCAATTCCGCCGATGCAATGGCCGCTCAGGCCACGCGAAAACGGATCGAACTGGTCCTTGATATCGGCAGAAAGCTGATGGTGAGCGTTCGCGATACCGGCCCCGGAATTGCCGATCCCGAGAAGGTATTTGAGCCGTTTTATACCACCAAAGAAGTCGGCAGCGACGAGGGTATGGGCCTTGGCCTGTCCATTTCCTATGGCCTTGTGCAAAGCTTTGGCGGCAATATCCGCGCGCGTAACGCCGACACCGGCGCGTTATTCACGGTCGAGCTGGAATACTGGCGCGAGGAGAGAGCCGCATGACCACCAAAGTGCTTCTGGTTGACGACGACGCGATGGTGCGCGAAGCGCTGGCCCAGACCATCGAACTGGGCGGGCGCATCCCGGTCCCCGCTGCCTCGTATATCGAGGCCAAGGACCACATTACGCCGGATTTTCCCGGGGTGGTCCTGTCGGACATCCGCATGCCCGGCAAAGACGGCTTTGCCCTTCTCGAATACGCCCGCAAGGTCGATGCGGACCTGCCGGTGATCCTGCTGACCGGCGAAGGCGACATTCCCATGGCGGTGCGGGGCATGAAGGGCGGGGCCTATGCATTTCTGGAAAAACCCTGCGAGCCCGGCGACCTGATGGCGGTTCTCGAACGCGCCCTGCGCCAGCGCTCTGTGGGGCTGGAAAACCGGCGCCAATTGGTGCAATCGACCCGCGGCGACGCCGCCGCCCGCTTGCTCCATGGCCGGTCCGCGCGCGCCGATGCCTTGCGCGATCAGGTCCGGGTCGCGGCGCGAAGCCAGGCCGAAGTGTTAATCTGTGGCGAGCCGGGTTCGGGCACTTCCAAGGTCGCTGACGCCATTCACCAGCTCTCCGGCGATGCCACCCGCGCCTTTGTCAAACTTGCCGCCGCCGGGTTGGACCGCGCCGCGCTGGCCGAGGGTTTTGCCGCCGCGCGTGGCGGCACCCTGTTTCTGGACGAGGTCGCCGCGCTGGCGCCGGGTGTGCAATTCAGCCTGCTTGAATACCTCGATCGCCCGGCCGGCGCCCGGGTTTTGGCCGGCACTTACAAGGCGCTCGATCAAGAGGTCGAAGCCGGGCGTTTCAACGCTGATCTTTTTTATCGGCTCGACATCATTCGCATCACCATCCCCGCTCTGCGCCAACGCCCCGAAGACATCCCGGTGCTGTTTCGCCATTATGTCGCGCTGGCTTGCGAACAGGCGGGGCTGGCAAGGCCAGAGATCACCCCGGACCTCACCGCAAGCCTGATGGCGCGCGACTGGCCCGGGAATGCACGCTCCTTGATGAATACGGCGATGCGTTTTGCCATGGGCCTTGAGGTGGAAAACCCGCAACAGGCCCAAACCGGGCTTGGATTAAGCGAACGATTGGCCCAGGTGGAGCGTTCGTTGTTGGTCGAAGCACTGGAAAAGAACCATGGCAGCGCCAGCCAGGCCGCGCGCGCCCTGAAGCTGCCGCGCAAGACCTTTTACGACAAGCTGGCCCGCTATGACCTGCGCGCCGACACATTTCGCCGCTAGGCAAACATGCCTCCGCACTGACAAGAGCATGGACCGGTGCGGAATATTAGACTATCCATATGGAAAAAGTACCAGTAAATCGAGAATAGTGCAGCAAATGACCAATCAGGAAAAAGGGGACGAAATGCCCAAGGGCATGCTTGCGCGCGCCCGCTGGGCCGCTGAGCGCACGCCTGCCAGCCGCAATCGGGCGGTGGATTTTTACCGCGCCGTCGCGATCAGCTTTGTCATTCTGGGCCATTGGCTTTTGGTGGCCCCGGTGATCCGCAATGGTGAAATCGGCCTGACCATCCTGCTGGCGCAACAGCCGTGGACCCAATACGCGACCTGGGTGTTTCAGGTGATGCCAGTGTTCTTTTTCGTTGGCGGCTATTCCAACGCATTGTCCTGGGAACCCGCCCTGCGCGACGCCGGCAAC
>CAYSBG010000022.1:0-11734 GCA_964429125.1 uncultured Aliiroseovarius sp. | reverse complement strand
GGCGGGCCTGCTCGTCATTCTCGTCGGCCGGCAGGCCGGTGGTGCCATCCTCCAGCGGCAGTTTTGACAGGATCGCCACCCCGTTGAAGCCCTTTTGCCCATGGGTGGCTATATTGTAGCCAATCTCCTCGATCGCCGCGCCGGGGAAGCCACGATCAACCGATTTGATTTCCTGCAAAATCGCCACATCCGGCGCGCTTTCGCGCAGCCATTCCAACAATGCCGGAAGCCGGGCCTTGATGCCGTTGATATTGAAGCTGGCAATTTTCATGAGACTCCCTCCGCGTCGGGTGAGTAAACGGTGAAAACGCGCCGAGGGCAAGGTGGGTTGGGGCAAAACAGGCCGGGTCGGGCGTATATGCCACGCTCCGGGATGTGAAAAGCGCAAGCGTGGCTTTTCGGCAGAACGGTCAGAGAAGTTGGCAGGCAGCCGGGTAAAGCTGCCTGCCGGAAAACCACGGCAATGGGGTTCTCTGGGGCCGTGGTTGGGTTTGTCCGACCCCCTGTAAATGGGTAGTGCCTGGGGCGCCGGACTGGCTGCATGGGCTGGCTAACCTGCGGCGGCTGGCGGGTCTATAAACCCGGGGGGCATGGTGCGCGGCTTTGTCATTAGTTTATGACATTTAAACTTTAGTTTATGTCTTTTCGATTTCATGTTGTGCCACGACCTATAGACCAAAGGCTTCAGGAGGGCCTGGCATTCCTGACAGGCGCCCGGGTTCCGGTATTGTGCGCGATTGCCCGCCCCGCTGCGGCGGCCGAGGCCCAGGCCCATTGGAAATTGTAGCCACCAAGCCATCCGGTAACGTCCAGCGCTTCGCCGATGAAATACAGTCCTGGCACGTCTCTGCACTCCATATTTCGCGCGTTGACCCTGTCAGTGTCGACCCCGCCCAAGGTGACTTCGGCGGTGCGGTAGCCTTCACTGCCGTTCGGCGTCAGCCGCCAATCATGCAATTGGGCTTCAAGTGCGGCAAGGCTGGCGTCGGATTGATCGGCCAGATTGCCATTCAGGCCAAGCTCGGCTCCCAGAAAACTGACCAGTCGGGCGGGGAGAAAGGCGGCCAGTTCGCTGGCAAGTTTGCGCCGCCCTTGCTTTTGACGCTTTTGGGCCAGTTTCTGCGCCAGCCGGATATTTGGTAAAAGGTCGATGTGGATCGCCTCTCCCTCGCGCCAAAAGGACGAAATCTGCAGGATCGCCGGGCCGGAAAGACCTCGGTGGGTGAACAGCATTGCCTCGCTGAATGCGGCAAGATGGTTGGACACGCGTACCGGTAGCGCCACCCCGGCCAGCGGGGCAAAGTGGCGCTCGGGAAAGGTCAGCGGGACCAGGGCCGGCCTGGTTTCGGTCACGGGCAGGCCGAATTGGCGGGCGATGTCATAGGCAAAGCCGGTGGCGCCCATTTTCGGGATCGATTTTCCGCCGGTGGCAATAACCAGGTTGGTGCAGGTTGTCGGACCGTCAGGGAGTGCCAAGCAAAAGCCCGTTGTGGTTTTTGCCACCGCGCTGACCGGGGTGTTCAGGCGTGTTTCGCCACCAACAGCGCGCAATTCGGTGTGGAGCATATCGACAATCTGCGTGGCTTTGCCATCGCAAAACAATTGCCCAAGGGCCTTTTCGTGCCAGGCGATATTGTACCGCGCAAGCAGGTCGATGAAATCCTGTGGGGTGAAACGGGCGAGGGCGCTTTTGGCGAAGTGTTTGTTTGCAGAAAGGAAGTTTTCGGCATCAACGGAAATGTTGGTGAAATTGCACCGGCCACCGCCGGAAATGCGGATTTTTTCGCCCGCCCGCGCCGCGTGATCAAGCAGCAAAACCCGCCCGCCCGCGGCCCCGGCAAAGCGGGCGCAAAACATGCCGGCAGCTCCGGCGCCAATGATTATCGTGTCAAAATCCGGCATCGGCAATTTCGCCGCCAAATTGCTGACCAGCGACCAGCATCAGCAAGACGAAAAGCACAGTGATACGTGTGACCTTTTGAAAAGGCAGGGAAAACATGGTTTGGACATCGGCGTTTTGCTCATTTACATGGAAAAGGACGTACCGCAGCCGCAGGACGAGGTGGCATTCGGATTTTCAATGATGAATCGGGCGCCAATCAACTCTTCACTGAAATCAATCACCGCGTTGGCGAGAAAGGGCAGCGACACCTCGTCGACCACGACTTTTTCGCCGGCCCCTTCGAGGATCAGATCGCCATCGGCCGCCTCATCCAGGCTGATGTCGTATTGAAAGCCCGAGCAGCCGCCGCCATCGACGGCAACGCGCAGCGCTTTGCCTTGGGCCGACGCGCCGATTTCTGCCAGGCGGGCAAAGGCCCGTTCGGTCACTGTGGGGGGTAGGGTGAGGTCCATGGTCTGCTTCCTTCCGTTCGCCAGATGCAATATAGGTTGGACAGGACGGGCCAGCAAGGTGACGAAATGACCGGAACACATACGCGCGCGACTTTTGCCAGCGATCCGACGCGGAGCCGGGGGCGTTTGTTTGACGAAAAGGAGAGCGCCTTTCGTGCACCTTTTCAAAGGGATCGAGACCGGATCATCCATGCCAGCGCCTTTCGCCGCCTGAAACACAAGACCCAGGTTTTTGTCGAACATGAAGGCGATTATTTTCGCACCCGGCTGACCCATTCGATCGAGGTGGCCCAGGTGGCGCGAACGATCGCTGGCGTTTTGGGGTTGGACGGTCATCTGACCGAAGCCATTGCCCTGGCCCATGATCTGGGCCACCCGCCGTTTGGCCATACGGGGGAGGAGGCGCTGGATCGGCTGATGGCGCCTTATGGGGGTTTTGACCACAACGCCCAGGCTGTTAAAATTGTCACCTCGCTGGAGCGCCATTATGCCGAATGGGACGGGCTGAACCTGACCTGGGAGACGCTGGAGGGCCTGGCCAAGCATAACGGGCCGGTGACCGGTGAACTGCCCTTTGCGCTGGCCGAATACAATGCGCGCCATGATCTGGAGCTTTCCACCCATGCCAGCGCCGAGGCGCAGGTGGCGGCACTGGCCGATGACATTGCCTATAACAACCATGATCTGCATGACGGCCTTCGCGCCGGGCTGTTCTCGGTCGACGACATCTGTTCCCTGCCGATTATTGGCGCGGCCTTTGGCGAGGTTGATGCGCGCTGGCCGGGGTTGGAGGCCGGGCGACGGCAACACGAGGCGCTTAGGCGGGTGTTCGGCGTGATGGTCGAGGACGTGCTGACCACCTCGCGGCGGCTGCTTTTGCAGGCCAACCCCGGCTCGGTCGAGGAGATTCGCGCGCAGGCCACCCCGGTCATTCGGTTTTCACCGCAATTATGGGCCGATCTGAAACAGATTCGCGACTTTCTTTTTGCGCGGATGTATCGCGCGCCATCGGTGGTGAAAATGCGCGCGCGGGTGACGATTGTGGTGGACGATCTGTTCGCCGCGTATCTGCGCGCGCCTGAAATGCTCCCCGGCGAATGGCGCGTGGATATCGCCCAGGCACCGGACCAAATCGCACTGGCGCGGGTCGTTGCCGATTATATCGCCGGAATGACCGACCGATTCGCCTTGCAGGAGCATGCCAAAGCGCATTGAAAATCGGGGATAGCGGCATCACTCGCCCGAAAACCCCAAAAAAACAGGCACCCAAGGGCGCCTGTCTATTCTTTAGTGAAGTTGGCTCGCGCCAAGCTTTCAACGTCGCTTAGATAACAGCGGCGATGATGACCAGCAGCAGGATCGGAATGATGATGCCGGCGGAGGAGCTGGAAGAAGCTTCTTCGATGATGATTTCCGGCTCGACGATCGGCGGCTGGTAGCTGCCAGCTTGGGCAGTGGTAGCGGCCATCGAGACGGCGAGAGCAGCGGCAGCTGCGGAAGTTGCGTATTTCATTTTGTTCCCTCGTTATACGTAAGCCGGATTTGGCACAGGTGGACATTACCTGCCGAAAATACCGCTGTCAAACGCCGGTAACCCTGTTTGGCGCTAAAAACACCCACATTGTGGCCCTGTTGCGTCACTCTGGTGCCAAAACCTTGTGACATATGGCTTTTTTCGGTCCGAAAATGACGCAGTCTCCTGTGTAAATGCCGGTTTTTGGCGAATCTTCTGCGGGGGGTGACTCGTTTCTAACACCTTTACGCCATGACAGCACCACCAGGCAAAGAAGAGAGGTTTTGGTATGGCGCCCTTGAGCGCGGAAGGGCCGCGGAATAAAAGCGCGGCCAATCCAGGGGCGTTGACCGTGGCGGCGCGCATGCTAAACTCCGACCATGCTAGCAAAGGTGATGTAAATGAACCTGTTTCAGGAAATACGCGCAAGTCTGATCGAGGAGTTGGAGGCGATGATGGCATCGGGCGATTTGCCCGAGGGCTTGTCGTTGGCTAATGTCGCGGTCGAGCCGCCGCGCGATGCGGCGCATGGGGATATGGCCACGAATGCTGCCATGGTACTGGCCAAGCCCGCGCGCATGAAGCCGCGTGACATTGCCTCCGCGCTGGCAAAACGGCTGGAGGACAATCCACGCATAGCCAGTGCTGAGGTGGCGGGTCCGGGGTTTCTCAACCTGAGGCTGCACCCCGATGTCTGGGGCGAACTGGTCGGGGCCATTTTGCAGGACGCCAATTATGGGCGCTCGCAAATGGGGCAGGGGACCAGGGTGAATGTTGAATTCGTCTCGGCTAATCCTACCGGGCCGTTGCATGTGGGTCACACCCGCGGCGCGGTTTTTGGCGACGCCTTGGCCGCGCTTCTGGAATATAGCGGCCATGAGGTCACGCGCGAATACTATATCAACGATGGCGGCGCCCAGGTCGATGTATTGGCGCGGTCTGTCTATGAGCGGTATCGCGAGGCGTTGGGCCACACGCCGGAAATCGCCGAAGGTCTGTATCCGGGGGACTATCTGGTGCCGGTCGGAAAGGCGCTTGCCGACAAGGTTGGCGACGTCTGGCTGGATCAGCCGGAATCGGTTTGGCTCCAGGAAACCCGCGCCTTCGCCACCGAGGCAATGATGGATCTGATCCGCGCTGATCTGGCGGTTTTGGGGATAAAGATGGACGTCTTTTTCAGCGAGAAATCGCTGTACGAGACCGGCCAGATCGAGGCTGCGATTGAAAGGTTGAAAGCGCAGGACCTGATTTACAAGGGCACATTGGAGCCGCCCAAAGGCAAGATGGCCGAGGATTGGGAGCCACGCGAACAGACCCTGTTCCGGTCAACCGTGCATGGCGATGACGTGGACCGACCAATTATGAAATCGGACGGGTCATGGACGTATTTCGCCCCGGACATCGCCTATCATTTTGACAAGATTTCCAGAGGCTTCGAGCAGCTAATTGATGTGCTTGGCGCCGATCATGGTGGCTATGTCAAACGCATGAAAGCCGCTGTATCGGCGCTGTCGGATGGCAAGGTGCCGCTGGATGTAAAACTGACCCAACTGGTACGCCTGTTCAAGGATGGTGCGCCATTCAAAATGTCCAAGCGGGCAGGAAATTTCGTAACCCTGCGCGATGTGGTCGAACAGGTCGGCGCCGATGTCACCCGGTTTGTCATGCTGACCCGAAAAAACGACGCGCCGCTTGATTTCGACTTTGCCAAGGTGCTGGAGCAAAGCCGCGACAACCCGGTTTTTTACGTGCAATACGCCCATGCGCGGGTGCGCAGCGTCCTGCGTAAAACAGAGGCTGCGGGCATCGCCCCCGGCGCACCATTGATCGAGGATACGGCTGAGCTGACCCTGGCGAAAAAGCTGGCGGAATGGCCGCGCTTGGTCGAGATCGCCGCGCGTGGTCACGAGCCGCACAGGGTGGCGTTTTACCTCTATGAATTGGCAGGGGATTTCCACGCGTTGTACAATCGCGGCAATGACCGACCCGAGCTGCGCTTCCTTCAGGAGGACAACCCGCAGGCCTCGTCGGCAAAAATTGCCCTGCCGCTTGCCGTTTCCGTTGTAATTTCCGCAGGCCTTGGTATCCTTGGGGTGACTCCCGTTGAAGAAATGCGCTGAAGAACAGGCGCAGCCGACGGGACGTGAAGGCAACGAGTAGGACGCGACAGGGTGCGAACGGACCCGTGGCGGGCGGAAAGGCAGGCAATAGCCATGGCAGAGGCAGATTGGGGTGAACCCCCGGCCTATGACGGGATCTCGACAAAACAGTCGGGGCATACGGATTGGCATGAGGAACAGGCGGCAGGCCCGCCGCCGGGTGCCAGGCTTGGCACCGCGCCCACGCAGGGCAATGGCATGATGAATATTTTCGCCGCAGGGCTTTCGCTTGTGCTGCTCGGCGGCATGGGCGTTTGGGGCTACAAGCTGGCGGTGCGTGATGTGACCGGGGTTCCGGTGGTGCGGGCGCTGGAAGGGCCAATGCGTATTCAACCGGATGACCCGGGCGGCGAAGAGGCGGCCTATCAGGGATATTCCGTGAACGCGGTCCAGGGGCTTGGCGGCGCCGAGGCCCCGGCACAGACTTTGGCTTTGGCCCCGCGCAATACCGGGCTGGCCCCGGAAGACTTGCCGGCCGGCGCTACAACAAGCATTTCCGCCGCGCCAATGCCAGTAGCCGAGGCCGCACCGACGCCGCGCCCGGCCCCCGCCGAGGATTCCGAGGCCGCCATGCAGGTGCTGGCCGATCAGTTGAGTGCGGGAGTCGAGCCGCTTTCGGATGTCGTCCAGACCTCGGCCAGCGGCACCGAAGCCACTTTGCGCGCCGCCGATCAGGCGGTGGCCGAGGTGGTGAATGGCCCGCGCATCATTGCTGCGAGTGTCCCCGGTGTGGCCCGCTCACCTCGCCCGGTCGGGCGTCCGGCCGGACTGGACATCCGCGTGCCCGCAGCCGTGCCGGTCGCGGCCCCGGTCGACACCGGGGTTGAACTGGCCGCCGCGGAAATCCCTGTTGGCACGCAAATGGTGCAGTTAGGCGCCTTTGACAGCCCGCAGATCGCCCGCTCGGAATGGGACCGGCTGTCGAAGCGGTTTGAGGATTATTTTGGCGGCAAAAACCGGGTGGTCATGCAGGCCACGTCCGGCGGGCGCCAGTTCTGGCGGCTGCGGGCGACGGGGTTTGATGACCTGCCGGATGCACGGCGGTTCTGTGCGGTGTTGGCAACGGCACGTGCGCCCTGTATTCCGGTGGTAACCCGCTAAATGGCGGCGCCGGGGGCTTATATCTTCGGCTGTGCCGGACCAGTCTTGTCGCCGCAGGAGGCCGCGTTTTTCCGCGAGGCGGACCCTTGGGGGTTCATCCTGTTTGCCCGAAATGTCGCAGATCCGGCGCAGCTTGCGGCCTTGACCCGGGATTTACGCAATGCGGTCGGGCGCGATGCGCCGGTTTTTGTCGATCAGGAAGGCGGGCGGGTCGAACGTCTGGGCCCGCCGCATTGGCGTACATGGCTGCCGCCGCTTGAGCAGGTTGGCATGAATAAACGCCACGCCGTACGCGCCATGTATCTGCGCTATCGCCTGATTGCTGACGAGTTGCGTGCGGTCGGGATTGACGGAAACTGCGCGCCCGTGGCGGATATTGCCGGGGTCGATACCCACCCTGTTCTGAAAAACCGCTGCTACGGACAAGATGCGGTAAAGGTAGCAGAAATTGCTGGATCGGTCGCCCAGGCCCTGCTGGATGGCGGGGTCTTGCCAATGGTCAAACACTTGCCCGGACAGGGGCGAGCCGATCTGGACAGCCATCAGGAGTTGCCGCGGGTAACAGCCAAGAAGAAGGCCCTTCGCTGGCGCGATTTCATGGCCTTTGAACCCCTTGCCGAACTGCCGATCGGCATGACCGCGCATGTGGTTTATGAGGCATATGATCCGGATCATCCGGCCACGCAATCGCGCGAAATTCTTCGGCTTATCCGCAAAAAGCTGGGCTTCAAGGGGCTGATGGTCACCGATGATCTGTCCATGCAGGCCCTATCCGGGACTTTGGCCGAACGCGCGCGGCTTTCCCTGGCGGCTGGCTGTGATATCGCCCTGCACTGCAACGGCGAACGCGCAGAGATGGAAGCGGTGGCAGCGGCGTCCGGGAGGCTGGAGGGGGCACCCTTGGCCCGGGCCGAACGCGCGCTTGGATGGCGACGCCCCCCCCTGCCTATTGACATCGAAGCCGCAGAGGCCGAGTTTCTGAGCCTGATGCGAGGGCAGGCGGGCGTGGATGGCTGAGGACGAGTTTGAAAGCGATGCGCTATCGGTAAATGATCGGCTGGCGGCCGAGGCGTTGATTGTCGATGTCGACGGTTTTGAAGGGCCGCTGGACTTGCTGTTGACGCTAAGCCGGACGCAAAAGGTCGATCTGCGGCGTATATCCGTCCTGGATCTGGCGGAACAATACCTTGGTTTCATTGAAAAAGCCCGGCATCTGCGCATTGAACTGGCGGCGGATTACCTGGTCATGGCCGCCTGGCTGGCGTTCCTGAAATCCCGCCTGTTGTTACCGCCGGAACCCGGTGAAGAAGGGCCGAGCGGCGAGGAAATGGCGGCGCATCTGGCGTTCCAGTTGGAGCGTTTGGCGGCGATGCGTGATGCGGCCGCGCGGCTGATGGCGCGCGACCAGAAGGGGCGCGACTTTTTCGCCCGCGGTGCCCCGGAAACGGTCACAAGGCGGCGCGAAGTGCGCTATCAGGCGACGCTTATTGATCTGATGCAGGCCTATGCGCGTATTCGTACAAAGGATGAATTTCGCCCCTTTGTCATGGATCGCGACGCGATCATGACGTTGGAGCAGGCTTTGGACCGCATGCGCGGCCTGATCGGGTATGCCGGGGAGTGGACCGACCTGACCAGCTATCTGCCCGAGGGGTGGGAGATCGACCCGGCGCGCCGCCGCTCGGCCACGGCGGCCAATTTCGCCGCTTCGTTGGAACTGGCCAAGGCCGGGCTGATCGAGATAGAACAGGCCGAAAGCTTTGCCCCGATCCGCATACGAAAGGCGCCCCAATGAGTGACGAAGCAGACCAGGCCAGCGGAGAAAGCCTGTTTGAGGCGCCGCCCATGGGCGAGCAGGAGCGTATGGTCGAAGCGGTGTTGTTTGCCAGCGTCGAGCCGGTAAGCGTCGCCGAGTTGACCGCGCGCCTGCCGCATGGCTCGGACCCGGCAGAAGCGCTGGTCTATTTGAAGAAACGCTATGAGGGGCGCGGGGTGCGTCTGGTAAAGGTCGGCGATGGCTGGGCCATGCGCACCGCGCCGGATCTGGGATTTCTTATGCAAAAAGAAACGGTTGAGACACGCAAACTTAGCCGTGCAGCGATCGAGACGCTGGCGATCATCGCCTATCATCAGCCGGTGACCCGGGCCGAGATCGAGGAAATCCGCGGCGTGTCGGTGTCGCGCGGCACCATTGATTTGCTGATCGAGATGGAGTGGATCCGCTTTGGCCGTCGCCGGATGACGCCGGGGCGCCCGGTGACGTTTGTGGTGACACAGAATTTCCTGGACCATTTCGGCCTGGAAAGCGCGCGCGACCTGCCGGGGTTGAAAGAATTGCGCGCCGCCGGCCTGCTCGAAAGCCGCCCGCCGCCCGGTGCAATGCCTGGCCCGGAGGTGGACGACGAAGACGAGGCCGAAGAGGGACAGTCGGAATTGTTCGAAGATTGAACGCCGCCCCGAAAATGCCGGAATGCGCGGGTAGGGTCGGCACAGGAGGACTGGATATGAATATCGAGCGGATACTCTTGATGATAATGCGCAAGCTGATGAACCGGGGCGTCAATGCCGGGATCAATCACGCGGCGCGGCACGGCAAGGCACCCAAAGAAATGACGCCAGAGGAACGCCGCCAGGCCCGCGCCATGCGCCAAAACGCCAAACGCGCCAAGCAAGCGGCGCGGATGATGCGACGACTGCGCTGAAGCGCGCAGCCGCTTGGCCGGTATCGGCTCAGGGTTTCGGGTCGGGCATGAAGGGCGGGGTGCCGGGTTTGAATATATCGCCACCGCCACCACCTACGTTGATCGTGGTGGACTTGTCACATATTTCGGTGCTGGACCCGTCCGCTGCGGTAAATTTCATGTAGGACTGGCTGCGCTCATAGCTGCCCCCACCGCCGCCAAACAATTTACCAAGGGCTCGGCCAATTCCCTTGAGGATTTTCCCCAGTTTGGAGCTCTGCGTCTCGGGGTCGTCGGCTTCGGCCATTTGCTCGGTGATCGGTTTGCGGGGCGAGAACCCGGCCTCTTTCAACTCTTTTACAACCCGGCTGCGCAAGTTCGGAGCGATCTTGGCGAAATCTGCGAGGAATTGGGCACAATAGCCGTTCTTGACCCAATCACCGGCCAGGGCGCGGGCGTTTTTCTCGGTCTCGCCGATATATTTGAAGCGTTGTTGCAGAAGGTCGGTGGCTGCGGCCTGGTCGTTGGTCAGGCAGTAGAGATAGGTCAGTGATGTTGTCGCCGGATTGACCGGCAAGTCCAGCATGTCGTCCGAGGCGGCCTGCGCGGTCGCGCCAAAGGCAAACAGACAGGTCAGGGCTAAAAAAACTCTGCGTAGCATGTAATCCTCCTTGAAAATGAAAAGGTACAAGGAAAATATAAGCGTGGAATTGGCCTGTATAGTCAGGTTTTTCAGAAGATTCGCCGGTCTATTTGAAATGCTTGGAGAGCTTCAGACCCTGGCCCTGGTAATTCGAGGCAATGCCGTCGCCATAGAGCTGATCGGGCTGCGCAAGCATCTGTTCATAAACCAGTCGCCCGACCAATTGGCCGTGTTCCAGTACGAACGGGGCTTCGTGGCAGCGCACTTCCAGCACACCGCGCGAGCCTTGTCCCCCCGCAGGCGCATGGCCAAAGCCCGGGTCGAAAAAGCCCGCGTAATGGACGCGAAATTCGCCAACCATGGCCAGGTAGGGGGCCATTTCCGCCGCGCAATCGGGCGGAATATGCACCGCCTCGCGGCTGACCAGAATATAAAATGCGCCGGGGTCCAGGATCAGGTAGCCATCTTCGCCGGTAAGCGGCTCCCAGAAATCGCGGGCCAGGTAATGGCCAATGCGTCCCAGGTCGATAACCCCGGTGTGCGGCTTGGCCCGGTAACCGATCAGGGCGCCCTCTGAGGCTTTCAGATCAACGGAAAACCCCAAGCCCTGATCTATATGCGCGTCCCCGTCAACAAGCCGTTCGCGGGCGTGGCGCGCGCGCAGGTCGTTGTCGGACAGGATAGCCTGGCCCTGGCGAAAGCGGATCTGGTTGAGCCGCATGCCCGGGCGCACCAGCACGGAAAAGCTGCGCGGGCAGATTTCGGCAAAAAGCGGGCCATTATAGCCCGGCGCAATACGGTCAAATTCCACCCCCGCGTCGGTGATGGTGCGGGTCAGCAGGTCAAGGCGCCCGGTCGAGCTTTTGGCATTGGCGACGGCGGTGATGTCGTCGGGCAAAGCCAGGCTTTCCATCAACTCGACCACATAGACCGCGCCTTTTTCCAGCACGGCGCCGCCGGAAAGGTCAATGCGGTGCATTTCAAATTCACTCAAACGTTCACGCACACTCCGTCCGGCCCCGGCCAGAAACGACGCGCGAACCCGATAGGCGGTGGCGCCCAGGCGTAAATCGAGCGATGCGGGTTGGATCTGGTCCGGCAGGATCGCGGGGTTTGCCTGAACTGCTCCGGATTTTGTCAGAGCAAAAATTTCCTGACTGGGAAGCACACCTTCAGCCATTTTTTGCTCCGATGATCAAGGGGATGCACTTGTATGGGGCGGGTGTTTTGGTCGGGCTAGCAGGACTCGAACCTGCGACCTTCCGTCCCCCAGACGGACGCG
>CAYSBG010000021.1:0-11972 GCA_964429125.1 uncultured Aliiroseovarius sp. | reverse complement strand
GAAGGGATCAGGTAATGGCACGGGAATTGAAAATGCATCGCCGCGATGCGGCATCGGGCGAGACGAAATCGGTGGTGCTGTTTCTGCACGGCTATGGCGCGGATGGTGCCGATCTGCTGGGGCTTGCCGATCCGCTGGGCGAGTACATGAAGGACACGGTTTTTCTGGCCCCGGACGCGCCGGAAAAATGCGCGGGAAACCCGATGGGCTTTCAGTGGTTTCCTATCCCGCATCTGGACGGGTCGAGCGAAGAATCCGCCGCCGAAGGGATGGAGAATGCCACCTTGGATGTGGATGCATTGATTGATCAAGTCCTTGACAAGGAAAGCATAAAGCCAGAGAACTTGATCGTTTTCGGGTTTTCTCAGGGCACGATGATGGCCCTGCAGGTGGTGCCGGCGCGCGCCGAGCCGGTGGCCGGAATCGTCGGGTTTTCGGGCCGGTTGATGGCGCCGGAAACCCTGGCCGCGCGAGCGCAAAGCCGGCCACCGGTTTTGTTGGTGCACGGCGACCAGGACGACATGGTGCCGATGCAGTATTTCCAGCAAGCCGGCACGGCGCTGCAGGAGGCGCAGTTCGATGTTTTCGCCCACGTCATGAAAGGCACGGGCCACGGCATCGCGCCTGACGGGCTGTCCGTCGCGCTGGCATTCATGGCGGATCGATTGAAAATCGCGCTGCCCAAGCAATAGACGAAGAATAGACGAAAGTTTAAACAAATTTCCGGCCCGGAAGGAAAAGTTTAAATTTTTCCCCCGTCGGTGCCGAAGATTTGCATGTTTTTCGCCGGACCCTGGCCGCCGTCATTTGCAAAACGCGAAACCGGCGCGGCGGCCTATTTCGCGCCCCTGCGGTGGCGTTCGATGAGCGCGCGTGCGCGGCCCTCGGCCCGACGAATACGCACGGCCGTCAAGAACGCCTCTTCCAAGGTGGTGGACGAAGCACCGATGGTTTTCATCACGTTGTTGACCAGTTCTTCGTCGCCGGTGGCGGCTTCGACGTCCAGCACGTCTTTTGCCAGGGAATCGGCGATCTGTTCGAGATAGTCCATGGCTTAGCGGGTTTTCTCGGTCAGGCGCCGGGCGACGTATTCCTGCACGTGGTTGATCATCACATCCATATTGTCTTCTTCAAAGAAATGGCCGGAGCCATCAATTTCCGTATGGGTAATGGTGATGCCTTTTTGTTCGTGCAATTTGTCGACAAGGGCGTGGGTGTCAACCGGGGGGGCCACGCGATCGGCGGTGCCGTTGATGATCAGCCCCGAGGCCGGACATGGCGCGAGGAAGGAAAAGTCATACATGTTGGCCGGCGGGCTGGCGGAAATGAAGCCGCTGATTTCCGGGCGCCGCATCAACAGTTGCATGCCGATCCAGGCGCCAAAGGAAAAGCCCGCCACCCAGCAATGCTTGGCGTTGGGATTGATGCTTTGCAAATAGTCGAGCGCGGCGGCGGCATCGGACAATTCACCCACGCCCTGGTCGTATTCGCCCTGGGAACGCCCGACCCCACGAAAATTGAACCGCAAGACGGTAAAGCCGATGTCGTGGAAGGCGTAATGCAGGTTATAGACCACCTTGTTGTTCATCGTGCCGCCGAATTGCGGGTGCGGGTGCAGGATGATGGCAATCGGTGCGTCTTTTTGCTTTTGCGGGTGATACCGGCCTTCGAGACGGCCCTCGGGGCCGGGAAAGATTACTTCGGGCATTGGGTTTATGCTACTCCTGACTGCCTGGCGCCCGGCCATTCTTGACGCCCCACAAGGCGCGCCATAGAAAGACGCGTGAGGTGGCATGGCCGGGTGTTCCTGACTGAGTTAATGGCCGGGGGCCGAAAGGTCAATCTTTCCGGGGCCTTCAGGTCCGGGCTTTGGGGGAAAAGCGATGAAATTGTCTACCAAAGGGCGCTATGCGATGGTCGCCCTGGCCGATCTGGCGCTGCAGCCGGACGGGGAATTGCTTTCGCTGACCGAAATTTCGCGGCGCCAGGACATTTCGCTGCCCTACCTGGAACAGCTGTTCGTCAAGCTGCGCCGGGGCGGATTGGTGGAAAGCGTGCGCGGGCCGGGCGGCGGCTATCGCCTGGCGCGCCATTGTTCGGAAATCCGGGTGTCGGATGTTTTGGCAGCGGTCGACGAGACGGTGGATGCGATGCACACGGGCGCGGGCGCGTCCGGGGCGATTTCCGGCAGCCGGGCGCAGAGCCTGTCGAACCGATTGTGGGAAGGGTTGAGCGCCAATGTCTATGTTTTCCTGCATCAGACCCGCCTGTCGGACGTGGTGAAAAACGAGTTGGCGCCCTGTCCGGCGGTGCCGACCCTGTTTCAGGTGGTGGACGAGGAATAAACGGCAGGAGCGGGGGGCTCCCCCGCGCCCCCGGAGTATTTTCAGAAAGATGAAAGGGCGTGCGGTGGAGCGGGTCTATCTGGATTGGAATGCGACGACGCCTTTGCGCGATGAGGCGCGCGCGGCCATGGTTGCGGCGATGGATGTGGTCGGCAACCCGTCGAGCGTGCATGCCGAGGGGCGGGCGGCGCGCGCGCTTGTCGAACGCGCCCGGGCGCAGATCTTGCGCGCGCTGGGGGCGGAGGGGGCGGAGCTGGTTTTCGTTGCCTCGGCCACCGAGGGCGCGGCTTTGGCGTTAGCCGGGCGCGGTATTGTCTGTTCGGGGCTGGAGCATGATGCGGTTGGCGCCTGGTGTGCAGCGGAGCTGGCGGTCGGTCCGGGGGGACAGGTTGCGGTGGCGGAGCCGGCGCGCGCGACCCTGCAGGCGGCCAATAGCGAGAGCGGGATTTTGCAGGAATTGCCCCAAGGCTTGGCCCTGGTGGATGCCACGCAGGCCTTTGGCAAGCTGCCTTTTGCCTTTAATTGGAGCGGGGCGGAAATGGCCATTGTGTCGGCGCACAAGCTGGGCGGGCCGAAAGGGGTGGGTGCGCTGGTGCTGAAGCGCGGCACCGAGGTGGCGGCGCAAGTCATTGGCGGCGGCCAGGAAATGGGGCGGCGCGCCGGCACCGAGAACGTCATTGGCATCGCGGGTTTTGGTGCCGCAGCGCAGGCCGCAGAGCGGGATTTGCAGGGTGACACATGGTCGCGCGTGGCAAAACTTAGAGATATTCTAGAAAATGAGATTGCGAAATCTGTAAAAGATACTATTTTTGTCGGGAATGATGCGGACAGGTTGCCCAACACCTCGTATATGATCACGCCCGGATGGAAGGGCGAGACGCAGGTGATGGTGATGGACCTTGCCGGATTCGCCGTTTCGGCGGGTTCGGCCTGTTCCAGCGGCAAGGTTCGCAGCTCGGGCGTATTGCGCGCCATGGGCTTTGGCGAGGTCGAGGCGGCAAGCGCGCTCCGCGTTTCGCTCGGGCCGACGACGACAGAGGAAGAGGTGCGGGCATTTGTGAGGGCCTGGACCAGCGAACAGGAAAAATGGCGCGTGCGCCAGAGAGGGTAAAGATGGCAAGCTCGGATGAGGTGATCGTCAAGGACGGCGTCGAGGAGGACACGGTTTCGGCCGTAAAAACCCTTGGGGACAGCTATAAATACGGCTGGGAAACCGAGATCGAGATGGAATATGCGCCCAAGGGGGTGAACGAAGACATCGTGCGGCTGATCTCGAAAAAGAATGACGAGCCGGAATGGATGCTGGAATGGCGCCTTGCCGCCTATCGCCGTTGGGTGAAGATGGCCGAGCCGAGTTGGGCGCTGATCAATTACCCGGAGATCGATTTTCAGGACCTGTATTATTACGCGCGCCCGAAAAGCATGGAGGTGAAGCCGAAATCGCTGGACGAGGTGGATCCGAAGTTGCTGGCCACCTACGAAAAGCTGGGCATTCCGCTCAAGGAACAGATGATCCTGGCCGGGGTTGAGGGCGCCGAGGATGTGCCCGCCGAAGGGCGCAAGGTGGCGGTGGACGCGGTGTTTGACAGCGTGTCCGTGGGCACGACCTTTCAGGAAGAGCTGAAACGGGCCGGGGTGATCTTTTGTTCGATCAGCGAGGCAATCCGCGAGCATCCTGAACTGGTGAAGCAGTATCTGGGCAGCGTGGTGCCGCAAAGCGACAATTTCTATGCGACGCTCAATAGTGCCGTGTTTTCAGATGGTTCGTTCGTCTATATTCCCAAAGGCACCAAATGCCCGATGGAGCTATCGACCTATTTCCGCATCAATGCGGAAAACACCGGACAGTTTGAGCGCACGCTGATCATTGCCGATGAGGGCAGCTATGTGAGCTACTTGGAGGGCTGTACCGCACCCAAACGCGACGTGGCGCAGCTCCATGCCGCCGTGGTCGAGCTGGTGATCCTGGAGGACGCGGAAATCAAGTATTCGACGGTGCAGAACTGGTTTCCCGGTGACGAAGACGGCCAGGGCGGGATTTACAATTTCGTCACCAAGCGCGCCGATTGCCGGGGCGACCGGGCCAAGGTGATGTGGACCCAGGTGGAGACCGGCAGCGCGGTGACCTGGAAATACCCCAGCTGCATCCTGCGCGGCGATGGCAGCCAGGGCGAGTTCTATTCGATCGCCATCACCAACAATTACCAGCAGGCCGACACCGGCACCAAGATGGTGCATCTGGGCAAGAACACGCGTTCGCGCATCGTCTCCAAGGGGATTTCGGCCGGGCAGGCGCAAAACACCTATCGCGGGCTGGTTTCGATGCACCCGAAAGCCAAGAACAGCCGCAATTACACCCAATGCGACAGCCTGTTGATAGGCGACAAATGCGGCGCCCATACGGTTCCGTATGTTGAGGTGAAGAACAATTCTTCGCGCGTGGAACATGAGGCCACCACCTCGAAGGTCGACGAAGAACAGATGTTTTACTGCCAGTCGCGCGGCATGGACGAAGAGGCCGCCGTGGCGCTGATCGTCAACGGGTTCGCCCGCGAAGTGCTGCAGGCGCTGCCGATGGAATTTGCCATGGAAGCCCAACAGCTTGTGGCGATTTCGCTTGAGGGGAGTGTGGGCTGATGGCCCTTGCCAGCGATCATGACGTCCCGGACGACGTCTGGGATGAGATTTACCAGGAAGAGGCGCCGCTTGCCCCGCGCCCCCGGCGCAGCGCGTCTCCGGCGCGGGGCATGCAATTGGTGGCCGGTGGGTTCATGGCCTTTGTCAAAGGCGCCATTGGCTCAGCATTCATCATTGCACCTTTTTTCGGCCTGTGGGCGGCGCTGGCAACAACGCTGGCCTTTACCGGCTTTTGCCTGTGGCTGGCGGCCCGGCGTTTGAGCGGTGATGTGCCCATGAAAACGGATGGTGTGGCGCAAAAGCCTGCACCGGAGAAACAGATAACGATAGTCCAGGCCGGCACCTGCTATCCGAAAGTAAGAAGGTGAAAAAATGCTGAAAATCAAAGGCCTGAAGGTCAAACTTGAAGAAGAAGACAAGCAGATTCTCAAGGGTGTCGAGCTTGATGTGCCCGCAGGGGCCGTGCATGCGATCATGGGGCCCAATGGCTCGGGGAAATCGACGCTTTCCTATGTGCTGGCCGGCCGGGCGGGCTATGAGGTGACTGCGGGCAGCGCGACGTTGGACGGCCATTCGCTGTTGGAAATGGATCCCGAGGAGCGCGCGGCGGCGGGGCTGTTTCTGGCCTTTCAATACCCGGTAGAGATCCCCGGTGTGGGCAACATGACGTTCCTGCGCACCGCGGTGAATTCGCAGCGCAAATTGCGCGGCGAAGACGAGCTTTCGGCCACCGATTTCCTGAAAATGATCCGCGCCGAGGCGAAAAAGCTGAAGATTGATGCGGATATGCTGAAACGCCCGGTCAATGTGGGCTTTTCCGGCGGGGAAAAGAAACGCAACGAGATTTTGCAAATGGCGATGTTGCAGCCGAAAATGTGTATCCTGGACGAAACCGATTCCGGGCTGGATGTGGATGCGATGAAGCTGGTTTCCCAAGGCGTCAACGCGCTACGCGACGCCGGGCGGTCCTTTCTGGTTATCACGCATTATCAAAGGCTTCTGGATCATATCAAACCCGATGTCGTACATATCATGGCCGCCGGACGCATCGTCAAGACGGGGGGTCCTGAACTGGCACTTGAAGTCGAACATAACGGCTATGGCGACATTCTGGGCGAGGTTGCGTGATGGTGACCCCGGCAATTTCCAACCCAACCCCCAGCGTCCTTGACCGCCTGCTTGTGCCGCAATCCGGGGCGTGGGCGGCGGCGGCGCGCAAGGATGCTTTGGCGCGCCTGAATGCAATGGGCCTTCCGGGCCGGCGCGACGAATACTGGCGCTTTGCCCGGGCGGACGATTTCGCCACGGCCGAGCCGATCGAGGCGCCGATTTTGGATATGGGCGATGAGGCGCCGGTTTTTACTGGGCTGGATCGCATGAAGTTTGCCTTTCAAGACGGTGTTTTCAAAGGCGAAATGCCCGATATTCCGGACGGTGTCGAGATCAGCCGGCTGGCGGATGCCGGCAAGGCGGACCTGCATTGGGCGCGGGAGGTCTATGGGGTGCTGGAGGCGGCGGGGCAAGACCCGGTCGCGCGGCCCTTTGCGGCGCTCAACACCGCCTATGCCACCGATGGGCTGTTGATCCGGGTGACGGGCAAGGTGACACTGCCGGTCAATGTGATTTATTGCCACGAAGACTCGCGGTCGGACGTGCGGTTGCACCATGTGGTGCGCCTGGAGCCGGGGGCCGAGCTGACATTGTTGGAAAACGGACCTGCGGCGGCACGGCTGAACACGGTGTTGGAGGTCGATGTGGCCGACGGGGCCACGTTCCACCATGTGCGCGCGCAAGGGCGTGACCACGGGCGCCGGGCGGTAACGCATATCTTTGCGCGTCTGGGAAAAGAGAGCGTTTTCAAAAGCTTTACCCTGACTGTGAATGGCGCACATACCCGCAACGAGACGGTGATCGACTTCCTTGGCGACGCTGGCGTGGCCCATGTGGCCGGGGCGGCGATGGGCGATGGCAAGATGGGCGCGTTCACCCATGACGACACGGTTTTTATCACCCATGACGCGGTGCATTGCGAAAGCCGTCAGGTCTATAAAAAGGTGCTGATGAACGGTGCTGTCGGGGTATTTCAGGGCAAGATCCTGGTCAAGGATGGCGCCCAGAAAACCGACGGCTATCAGAAGAGCCAGGCGCTATTGCTGGATGGCGACAGTACCTTCCTGGCCAAGCCGGAGCTGGAAATCTATGCCGATGACGTGGCCTGCAGCCACGGCTCGACCACCGGCGGGATCGACGAGGACGCGCTGTTTTACCTGCGCTCGCGCGGGGTGGAGGCAGACATCGCTCAGGATCTCCTGGTGCTGGCATTCCTGTCGGACGCAATGGAGGAGATCGAGGACGAAGCCATCACCACGGACATCATCAGCCGCCTGCAAGCCTGGCTGGCACGGCGGCGCGACTGACTGGATGTCGGTTGTCGGTGACATAATGGCGACGTGGCGCACCCCCGGCGCGGTGGCGCAACGGCGCGCCGGGGCCGGGCCGCGCGAGGATCGCGCCCTGGCGGTGCTGATGCTGGCCTGCGCCCTGGTGTTTTTGGCGCAATGGCCGCGCCTGACCCGGTTGGCGGTCATCGGCGATGAAGCGCTGAACCCGTTGCTGGGCGGGGCGCTGTTTGCCTGGATGTTCCTGATGCCACTGGTATTTTACGCGCTTGGCACGCTTAGCCACCTGATTGCCCGGGCCTTTGGCGGGCAAAGCAGCGCCTATCATGCGCGGTTCGCCTTGTTCTGGGCATTGCTGGCGGCGAGTCCCGCGTGGCTTTTGTGGGGGCTGGTGGCGGGGTTTGTCGGCCCCGGACAACTTATGCAGGCGAGTGGCGCGGTGGCGCTGGGGGCGTTTCTGATTTTCTGGGCCTTGGGCCTGCGCGCGGTGGAATGGGGGCAGAATGCGGTTTGAGCCGGGATACCTGATGGGCATGGCGTTACAAACCATCCCCGAGCCGCGCAAGGTGGCGCGCGATGTGTTGGGGCTGGTGTATCCGCGCGCGGTGCTGTGGCAGGTATTTGCCCTGTTTGCGGTGCTGGCCACCGGGTTGAATGTGGCGGCGACGATCCTGTTTCCGGCGGATGCGCAACTGAGTGGCAGCCTGCTGGCCGACCCGATCCGCATGGGCATCATCCAGACCGCAAGCCTGGTCATGAGTGTTTTTGCCATCTATTGGATGGGCCGCGCCTTTGGCGGGCAGGGCAGTTTTCCCCAGGCCATCCTGATCGTGATCTGGATGCAATATGTCGCCGTGATGCTGCAATTCGTGGTCCTGGTTCTGGCGGTTTTCGCTCCAGGGTTGGCGGTGTTGGTCAGCCTGTTTTCGGTCGGTGTAAGCTTTTGGATTCTAAGTCATTTCATCACCGAGATGCACGGGTTCCGCTCGGCCGGGCTGGTTTTTGCGATGATCGTCCTCACACTTCTTGCGCTGGGTCTGGTACTTGGCATTCTTCTTGCGCTTGTCGGCCTTGGCGCCGGCGAAGTGCCCACCATGGTCACAAGGTAAGCCTTCATGTTTGATGTCGACAAAGTGCGCGCGGATTTTCCGATTCTGGCGCGAGAAATCCACGGCCAGCCGCTGACCTATCTGGACAATGGTGCCTCGGCGCAGAAGCCGCAGGTGGTGCTGGATGCGGTGGCGCGGGGATATGGCGAGGAATACGCCAATGTGCATCGCGGGCTGCATACGCTTTCCAATATTTCCACCGATCGGTACGAGGCGGTGCGCGGGATTATCGCCCGGTTTCTGGGGGCCGGCAGCGAACGCGAGATCGTTCTGAACTCTGGTGCGACCGAAGGGATCAACATGGTCTCCTACGCCTGGGCGGCACCGCGCATGCAGGCGGGCGATGAGATTGTTCTGAGCGTGATGGAGCATCACGCCAATATCGTGCCCTGGCATTTCCTGCGCGAACGATTAGGCGTCAAGCTGGTCTGGGTGGAGCCGGAGCCGGATGGTTCGCTGCCCGCCGACAAGGTGGTCGCGGCGATCACATCGCGCACCAAGCTTGTAGCAATAACGCATGTTTCCAATGTATTGGGAACCGTAGTTGATGTAAAATCCGTAACCGAGGGCGCCCATGCCCAGGGCGTTCCGGTGCTGGTCGACGGCTCGCAAGGGGCGGTGCATATGCCGGTCGATGTGGCCGATATCGGCTGTGATTTTTACGCCATTACCGGGCACAAGCTCTATGGCCCATCCGGGTCTGGCGCGATTTATATTCGCGCCGAACGGCTGGCGGAAATGCAGCCGTTCATGGGCGGGGGCGACATGATCCGCGATGTGACGCGCGAGGTGGTCACCTATGCGGATGCGCCGATGAAATTTGAGGCGGGCACCCCGGGTATTGTCCAGACCATCGGCCTTGGCGCCGCGCTGGAATACATGCTGGGGCTGGGCATGGAAAACATTGCCGCCCACGAGGCCGATCTGGCCGCCTATGCCAGCGCGCGGTTTGCCGGGCTGAACTGGGTCAATGTGCATGGCAAGGCGCCGGGCAAGGCGGCGATTTTCTCGCTGAGCTTGGACGGGGCGGGCCATCCCCATGACATCTCGACCATCCTCGACAACAAGGGCATTGCCGTGCGCGCCGGCCACCATTGCGCCCAGCCGTTGATGGAATTCCTTGGGGTTCCGGCCACCGCGCGGGCGTCCTTCGGGCTGTATAATACCCGCGCCGAGGTGGACCGGCTGATTGACGGGCTGGAACTGTGTCACCGGCTGCTGGGGTAGAGCGTGTTGCGCCCGATCAGATTCGGGCATTCGATTTGGGGCGACATGCTCCTGCGTCTTACTCGTCGGCTTTGATCAGGCCAAGGCCGCGCAGGTAGATGCCGATGCCGGTTTCCAGCAGATCCTCGGGGGGAAACGGGCTTTTGGTGCCGGGCGAGCCGCGGGCGAAAAGCTCGACCACGCCATGGGACAACGCCCAGATATGCGCCGAGACCATCTTGGCAGGCGGGCGTTTTTCCGGCGGAATATGGGTCGAAATATTGGCCGCAGCTTTTTCCAGCACACCAAGGGCGCGGGCGGCAACGGCGGCCAGCTCTGGCGATTGGTTCAGCGAAACGCTGCTTTCAAACATGGCCACGTAATGGCCCGGATATTTGCGGGCGAAAGCCAGGTAGGCGCGCCCGGTGGCCTCAAACGAGGCCAGCGCCGAGGGCTGTTCCCTGGCAAAGGCAAATTCCATGAGATCGGCAAAGATTTCATAGCCTTGCAAGGCGGCTTCGGCAATCAGGTCTTCGCGGCCGCGAAAATGGCGATAGACGGCGGCAGGGGTGACGCCGGCCTGTTTGGCGGCCTCGGACAAGGTGAAGCCGGTCGGCCCCTTTTCCTCGATCAGCATCAGCGCGGCCTCGACCAGGGCCTGGCGCAGATTGCCGTGATGATAGCCGCGTTTCGCCATTATCAACCCTCGGACCAGATATCCGGCCCGCCACAGATTCTCGCGTCCGGGGCCTGGGCGGCGGCAGGGTCTTTGCCCGGATAGGCGACCTGGGACAGAACCGCGCGCAATGCGGCGATGCGGGCGCGGCGTTTGTCGTCGCTGCGGATAATCGTCCAGGGGGTGCGCGGCCGGTGGCTTTGGGCAAAGGTCTCCGCGATTGCCGTTGAGTAGGCATCCCATTTTTTCAGCCCCTCAACGTCGATCCAGCTCAGCTTCCATTGCTTGAGCGGGTCGCTTTCGCGGGCAAGGAAGCGACGCAGCTGCTCGGCACGGCCAACGTTGAGCCAGATTTTCAGAAAAGTGATGCCTTCGTCGGCCAGCATGTCCTCAAATTCGGGAAGCTGGCGAAAAAATGCCGCGCGCTGCTCGTCGTTGCAAAAGCCGAACACCTTTTCCACCACGCCGCGGTTATACCACGAGCGGTCAAACAGCACGATTTCGCCCGCCGAGGGCAGGTGCTGAATATAGCGCTGAAAATACCATTCCCCGGCCTCGCGCTCGGTTGGTTTGGAGAGCGCCACAACGCGCGCCACCCGGGGATTGAGGTTTTCGCGCAGGCGCTTGATGGTGCCGCCCTTGCCAGCGGCGTCGCGCCCCTCAAACACCACGACCAGACGTTTGCCGGTGGCTTTCACATCGGCCTGCAGCTTGACCAGCTCGCGTTGCAGGGCGGCCATGTCGGCCTCGTAGGCGCGCCGGCCCATGCGTTTGGCATAGGGGTAGGCGGCGTCGAGAATGTCGCTCTTGCCTGCGCCCTCGATCGTTGCCCGCAGGTCGGCCTGGGCCGGGTCGCGGTAAAAGGCGGAAATGGCGCCGTCAAAGGGTAACATGGGGATCCTCCTTGCCTCAATATGGTCCCGGCGGGGCGTGGGCGCAACTCAGGCGCGGCGGTCTTTGACCGATTGGCCGATTTGTTCGATGTCAAACGGCGTGGTCATGTACATTTCGCTGATCCAGTTCATGTACAGCAGATGCGCATGGCTGCGCCACCGGTTTTCCGGCTGCTGCGCAGGGTCATCGTCGGGGTAGTAGTTCATCGGCACGTTGATCGGCGTGCCTTTGGCGACGTCGCGATCATACTCGTTTTTAAGCGTATTTGAATCGTATTCAAAATGGTTGAAGATGTAGAGCGCGCGATGCGCGGCATCCTCGACCAGACAGGGGCCGGTGTTTTGCGATCCCAGCAGGGTGACAAGGCCCGGGTCGGCGTCGACATCGGCCTGGGCCACTTCGGTCCAGCGGCTGACGGGAATCACGAAATTGTCGGAAAACCCGCGCAGGAATGGCGAGGACGGGGCGAGGTTTTTCTGTGGATAGCAGCCAAACGCCTTGGCCGGCAGGGGGCGTTTGTCGATGTTGTTGAAGTGATAGAGCATCGCCATGCCGCCCCAGCAGACGCCAAAAGTGGTGTGCACATTGGTGCGCGACCAATCCATGATTTCGCGCATTTCGTCCCAATAGGTGACGTCCTCGAAAGGCAGGTGTTCAATCGGCGCGCCAGTGATGATCAACCCGTCGAATTTGCGGTGTTTTATCG
>CAYSBG010000020.1:0-12054 GCA_964429125.1 uncultured Aliiroseovarius sp. | reverse complement strand
ATAGATATCGAAGTCAAGCGCCAGCAGCAATGCAAAGGTGAACCGTGCGCGCATCCCCTGACTGTAAGTGCCCACCGGCATTTCGTAATATTCACCCAACCCGCAAAGCCAGCGGGTAAAAGCCTCCAGATAGTCCGGGTCAAGCCCATAGAGGCGGGCAATGTAGCGGGCATTTTCCTTGGCCGAAAGCTTGCCGACCACCCCGCCCATGAAGCCCAGAGGAAAAGAAACGCGCGAGGTGCGCCTGATTTCTCCCTCGTCCGGTTTTTCCAGTCCGGCCATCATGTTGATCAACGTGGTTTTACCGGTGCCGTTGGGCGCCAGAATGCCCAGGGAATTTCCCAGGTCCACACGAAAAGACGCGCGGTCAAGGATCACCTTGCGCTGTGTGCCCGTCCAGAAGGACTTGCTTACATTCAAGAACTCAAGCATCGGGTTTGCCCCGCTCTCACACTCGTTGCCTCAATAAACCTGCAAACTTCGTGCCCGCAAGCTTACACCACATTTCCTAACAAACCCATTCAACGGCTCATTTTGCGGCTTTTTTCTTATTATGTGGGCTTTTGCGCCCCTCTTGCAATGAATATCGCCCAAATGTGCCGGATTTATGTCGGTTTTCCACTGTTTCGCGGATGTGCCACATAAAAGCGCCGGACTGAGCCGGATCAGCTTCACACCCGCAAACACTTGGCATATACCGGGAGAAATCGCGGTCGGATCCGGCCAGCAGCGTGTGGTCCAGATGGGGAGGGACGCGTGAAAAGCTTGATAACAGCGCTTGTCCTGGCTGGTTTGTGGCTGCTTATGTCCGGCATTTACAAACCTTTGATCCTGAGCTTTGGCGCCGGCTCTGTTTTGGTCGTTGTACTAATTATGGCCCGCATGGACTCCATCGACGGCTATGTACCGCAATGGCGACTGAAACCCATGTCTTTCCTTTGGTATTTCGCCTGGCTGATGAAAGAAATCGCTAAAGCAAACTGGGCGGTAACCAAGGTCATTCTGACCCCGCACATGAACCTGCGACAGCACCTGTTCGCAGTACCGGTCAGCTGCAAAAGCGACGTGGCACAGGTGAGTTTCGCCAATTCGATTACGCTTACACCCGGCACCATTACCATTGAAACGGAAACCGGCGAAGACGGGCCGGGGCGGTTTCTGGTCCATGCGCTCAGCTATAGCGACGCCACTCCGGGAGAGCTTGCCGATATGGATGCGCGCATTGCCGCCACCGAAAGCCGGAGGGCCGGGTGATGTTTGCCATTGCTGCAATCGCCATTCTGGTCGCCATGGCGCTGACCTTGTTTCGGCTGTTTGCCGGGCCAACACTTTATGACCGAGTACTGGGGGTCAATTCCTTTGGCACCTTGACGGTGTTGCTGATTGCCATCCTTGGCTTTCTGGCCGGCCGACCCGAGTTTCTGGATATCGCGCTGCTATATGCGCTGATCAACTTTGTTGGCACCATTGCCATCCTCAAATTCTTTCGCTACCGGGCAATTGGCGACGAAACCCCGCGCGCAGAAGTGCCGAAGGAGGCCGGCGAATGAGTTGGCTTGGCGTGGTTCAGGAGGTCGCCGCCTGGGCGCTGATCCTGTCAGGCGTGTTCTTTTTGCTTGTCGGGGCGCTTGGCGTGGTGCGGCTGCCGGATTTCTGGACACGGCTCCATGCTTCCAGCGTTTCGGACAGTGCCGGGATGATCCTGCTTTTCCTCGGCATGGCGGTGTATTCCGGTTTTACCCTGATCACCGTCAAACTGATCATCATTGGCGTGTTTTTGTTCCTGACCGGCCCGACCTCGACCCACGCCACGGCCAACGCCGCCCTGGTTTCCGGCCTGCGCCCCCGCGAGGCTGAGGGGCTGGAGGCTGACGAGCCGCTACCCCTGGACGGCGAACCCGAAAGGGAGCACACGTCATAGAAACCTTTATCGACATATCGCTGTTCACCTTTCTGGTAGGTATCGCGCTGGCGGCGGTGCAAATGCGCAGCCTGTTCGCGCTGGTCATGCTTTCGGGCGCCTTCAGCCTGGTTTCCGCCGCCTTGTTCGTAACGCTGGACGCGGTCGACGTGGCCTTTACCGAGGCCGCAGTCGGGGCGGGGATTTCGACGGTATTGATGCTGGGAACGCTGGCGCTGACCAGCCGCTATGAACGTCCGCCCGCCCACAAGCCGTGGTTACCGCTGTTCGTGGTAACGATTACCGGTGCGGCGCTGATATATGGCACGCTGGACATGCCGATGTTTGGCAACCCCAATGCGCCTGCCATGTTGCACGTGATGCCGGAATATATGGAGCGCGTGCCCCATGAAATCGGCGTGCCCAATATTGTCACCGCCATCCTGGCCAGCTATCGCGGCTATGACACGATGGGGGAAACCGCAGTGGTGTTTACCGCCGGCATCGGGGTGGTCGCGCTGCTCTCGGCGCTGGCGCGCAGGCGGCGGCGCAAGGGCGACGGGGCGGAGGAGGAAAGCTGATGCGCCACCACCTTATCCTGCGGGTCATCACCAAGATCCTGGTGGGCACGATCATGCTGTTTGCCTTTTACGTGCAGTTTCACGGCGATTATTCGCCCGGTGGCGGCTTTCAGGCCGGGGTGATCATGGCGGTTGCATTCATCCTTTACGGCCTGGTTTTTTCGGTCGAAACCGTGCAGCAGGTGCTGCCGGCGTGGGTCGTGCACAAGGCCGTGGCGTTGGGGTTGCTGATCTATGCGGGTACCGGGGTGGCGGCGCTGGTTTTCGGCTACAACTTCCTCGATTACGCATCCCTCAACCCGCACAATCCGGAACACGGCCAGGAACTGGGCATTTTGTTGGTCGAAGCCGGGGTGGGCGTCACCGTGACCGCTGTCATGCTGTCGATCTACTACGCCTTTGTCGGGCGCACGCCCGTCATCAGCGACGAGGAGTGGTGATGCACGGTGCAACGTGGGAATATTTCGTGGGCCATGCCAACTACTGGCTTTTTGTCCTGTTGATGATGACCGGACTTTATATCGTTGTGGCCAAGGGCAACTTTGTCAAAAAGGTCATTGGCCTGAACATGTTCCAGTCGGCGGTAATTATGCTGTACATCTCGATGGGCAAAGTCACGGTCGGCACCGCGCCGATTTTTCCAATTGATGGCGAGATTGATCCGGAGGTAGTGTATTCCAACCCCCTGCCCCATGTTCTGATGCTGACCGCAATTGTTGTCGGCATTGCTACGACCTCGCTGGCGCTGGCCCTGATTGTGCGCATACGCGAGGAATATGGCACGATTGAAGAGGCCGGCGTGCAGGAGATCGAAGCCGCGATTTCTGCCCGGGAGCGGCGTCAATATGGCGAAGCGATGGGGGGCGGCGAATAATGACCACCAATATCGCGACCGAAGCCACAAGCCATGGGGCTGAACAAGCGGCCGAGGCCGTGCAACCCTTGCTTTCGCTCGTTGATCACCTGCCGGTTCTGGTGGTGCTGGTGCCATTTCTGGCAGGCCCGCTAATCGTGTTGTTGGGCAGCCGCCGGCTGGCATGGCCGCTTGCCTTTGCCGCCGCTGTTTCGTCGTTGACAGGTGCGTTGATGCTGCTTGGTCAGGTCTATGATGGCGCAGCAATCAGCTATCATATCGGTGGCTGGGCACCGCCCTTAGGTATCGAATATCGCATTGATCCAGCCAATGCCTTTGTCATGGTGATCGTCAGCGCCATTGCTGTGGCGATCCTTCCCTACGCGCGCGCCTCGATAGCCGAGGAAATTCCCGTGCGCCACCACGCCCTGTTCTACGCGCTGTTTCTGCTGAGCTTTACTGGCCTGCTGGGCGTGGCCGCCACCGGGGACGCCTTCAACTTGTTTGTCTTCCTCGAAATTTCTTCGTTGTCGACCTATGTGCTGGTGGCGATGGGCAGCTACCGCGACAAGCGAGCGCTGACCACGGCGTTCAACTACCTGCTGATGGGCACAACCGGAGCAACATTCTTTGTCATCGGCATCGGTTTTCTTTACATGTCGACCGGCACGCTGAACATGGCAGACCTGGCCGCGTTGATCGCCGAGCAACCGGGCAACCGGACCATCCATGCGGGCTTTGCGTTCATTATCGTTGGCATGGGGCTCAAGGTCGCCATGTATCCACTACATCTGTGGCTGCCCAACGCCTATACCTACGCGCCAAGCGCGGTCAGCGCCTTTCTGGCCGCCACCGCCACCAAGGTCGCGGTCTATGTGCTGCTGCGGTTCCTGTTCACCGTATTCGGGCTAACCTATGCATTCGAATGGGCCGAGCTTACCTTCGTTGTGCTGCCCCTCGCCCTTCTGGCAATGTTTGCGGCCAGTTTCATTGCCATATTTCAGGTGAATTTCAAGAAGATGCTGGCCTATAGCTCGATTGCCCAGATTGGCTATATGCTGCTGGGCATCGCCATGCTCAGCGAAACTGCCCTGACCGGCACAATCGTGCACCTGTTCAACCATGCGATCACCAAGGCCACTCTGTTCATGGTGATCGGCGCCTATGTACTGCGCGCCGGGGGGGCGTTTTACCGCGACATCGAAGGCATTGGCCGCATCATGCCCTGGACCACCGGCGCCGCCGTTATCGGTGGCCTGTCCCTGATTGGGGTGCCGGGCACGGCTGGGTTTGTCTCCAAATGGCTGCTGGTGCAGGGGGCATTGGAAAAAGGCTGGTGGTGGTTGGCGCTATTGATCGTCGCCTCATCCCTCCTGGCGGTGATCTATGTCTGGAAGGGCATCGAGATGGTCTATTTGCGCCCGCCACGCGAAGACATCGATCGGCGCGAGGCCCCCCTTTCCATGCTGATCCCGATCTGGATCATGGCGCTGTCGACGATCTATTTCGGTCTGTCCGCCGAACTGACCGTAGGCGCCGCGCGCACCGCAGCCGACGCGCTGATGAACGGCGCCTCCGAACTGCTGATTTCCGGCAAGGTGGGGCAGTAAATGGAGCTTTCAACGCTTATAAGCTTGACCATGGGCATTCCTTTAGCCGCGGGCATCATGAATGTGCTGCTCAAGCGGCAAAACGACCTGCGCGACAGCCTGACCCTGCTGGCGGCAATGGCGACCTTTGGCACGGTGTTGGCGATCCTGTCGCAAGTGGGCAATGCGACCAGCGCCACCATGCGCGCGTTGACGGTCATGCCCGGGCTGGATGTGGCTTTTTCGGTCGAGCCCCTAGGGCTGCTGTTTGCCATCATCGCCTCGGGCCTGTGGATCGTCACCCACATTTACGGCGTCGGCTACATGCGCGGTAATGATGAGAAGGGCCATGCCCGCTTTTTCGCTGCCTTTTCCTTGGCAATAGCCAGCGTCATGGGCCTGGCTTTTGCCGCCAACATGTTCACGCTGTTTTTGTTTTACGAATTGCTGACACTTTCGACCTTCTCGCTGGTTGCCCACAAGGCCACCCCCGAGGCGATGCGTGGTGCCAAGACCTATCTAGGCATCCTGATGGGCACCTCGATCGGCTTGTTTCTGGTGGCGGTAATCTGGACCTATTCGGTGAGCGGCACGCTGGATTTCACCAAGGGCGGTATTCTGCGCGGGAACATTCCAACCACGCTGGTGCCGGTGCTGTTGGCGCTCTATGCGTTTGGCATCGGCAAGGCGGCGCTGATGCCGTTTCACCGCTGGCTGCCCGCCGCGATGGTGGCGCCAACGCCGGTCAGCGCGCTGCTCCATGCGGTCGCTGTGGTCAAGGCCGGCGTATTCACCATGCTCAAGGTCGGCATCTATATTTTCGGCATCGACTTTCTGGCGGAAACCGGCGCCTCGACCTGGCTGATGTGGCTGGCGGCCTATACGATCATCACCGCCTCGATCATCGCGTTGTATCAGGACAACCTGAAGCGGCGCCTGGCCTATTCAACGATTTCACAGCTTGCCTACATCACCCTGGGCATGGCCTTGGCGACCTCGATGGGGGTGCTTGGCGGGGGGCTGCATATCGCCACCCACGCAGTTGGCAAGATCACCCTGTTCATGGCTGCAGGCTCGATCTACGTCGCCACCCACAAGACAGAGATTAGCCAGATGGACGGGCTCGGACGGGCGCTACCGATCACGTTTGGCGCCTTCCTGATCGGCGCGTTAAGCATCATCGGCCTGCCGCCGCTGGCAGGCTCCTGGTCAAAATGGCTGTTGATCGTCGCCGCCGCCGATACCGGCCAATGGATCATCATCGGCGTGCTGATGCTGTCCTCGCTGCTCAATATCGCCTATCTGCTGTCCATTGTGGGCCGGGCTTTTTTCCTGCCCGCCACCGAAGGCACACCGTCCAAATGGGCCGAGGCCAGCCCACTGGTCTGGGGCCCGCCTGCCTTTACCGCACTGCTCTGCGTGGTGCTGTTTTTCTACGCGGGCTATGTACAGGATTTCCTGGCCCCCATTGCCGAGGTCACACCATGAGTGAACAGTTGCCCCCGCTTGGTCGCCTGCTGGGCTTGGTCGAAAAGCATTTCTTCAAGGCCTTGGTTGTGGGCGCAGTGGCCGCGTTGGTTGCCGGGTTTATCATCCCCATGCACGGAGAGTTTGAGATCGAGGAATTTGGCGGTTTTTTCGCCATTTACGGTTTCGTTAGCCTGATCGTGCTGTTGATCCTTGCGCGCATTCTGCGCACCATCACTGCGCGGGGCGAGGATTACTACGGCGACGCGTCGGTCAACGCCGAAGACTACCCGGCGGAACAAACGGAGGTGCGCGAATATGACGTTTGACACCTTTCCCACCGCGTTCCTGTTTTTCGCCGCCGCCTTTGTGCTGTTGGCCCTGCCCGGGCGCATGCGCCCGCTATTGTTGGTCGGCCTTCCGGCGTTGGCCGCCTGGCAGGTCTGGAACATGCCAATGGGCAACCACTTGCAGGTCAACCTGATGGGGCTGGATCTGGAGCTGATGCGGGTCGACAAGCTGAGCCGCATTTTCGGCCTGATCTTTGCGTTGATGGCCTTTCTGGGCAACATCTATGCGTGGCACGTGCGCGACCCGATCCAACAGGTCGCTGCCCTGGTCTATGCGGGCGCGGCGATTGGTGCGGTGTTTGCCGGCGACCTGATCAGCCTGTTTATTTACTGGGAAGGCACGGCGATTGCCTCGGTGTTTTTTATCTGGGCGCGCGGCACGGTGGGGGCCTTTCACACCGGCATGCGGTATTTGATCGTGCAGGTCGGCTCGGGCGTGTTGCTGATTGCCGGGGCGGCGCTTTTCTGGCGCGAGACCGGCAGTCTCGATTTCACCTTGATGGAGCTTGGCTCTCCGGCGACTTGGCTTATTTTCCTCGCCTTTGGCATCAAGGCAGCGTTCCCGCTTCTGCATAACTGGCTGCAAGACGCCTACCCGGCCGCAACCGTAACCGGCAGTGTAATCCTGTCCGCTTTCACCACCAAGCTGGCGATCTACGCGCTGGCGCGCGGCTTTGCCGGCACCGAAATCCTGATCTATATCGGCGCCATCATGACGGTTTTCCCGCTGTTTTTCAGCGAGATCGAGAACGACATGCGCCGGGTACTGGCCTATAGCCTGAACAACCAGTTGGGCTTCATGGTGGTGGGCATTGGTATCGGCACGGAAATGGCGCTGAACGGCGCCGTCAGCCACGCGTTTGCCCACATCCTTTACAAGGCGCTGCTGTTCATGGGCATGGGCGCGGTGCTTTTCAGGACCGGCACCATCAAGGCGACCGAACTGGGCGGGCTATACCGCACCATGCCACTGACCACGATCCTGACCACCGTAGGGGCCGTGTCGATCTCGGCATTTCCGTTCTTTTCCGGCTTTGTCACCAAATCCCTGACCCTGGCCGCGGCGGGCGAGGCGCAGCTATGGCTGGTCTGGGGTGCGTTGGTTTTTGCCTCGGTTGGCGTGCTGTCAGACACCGGCATAAAGATCCCTTACTTCACCTTTTTCGCCCACGATAGCGGCAAGCGCCCGGCAGAGGCGCCGCGCGCGATGTTGATCGCCATGGGGCTGACCGCCGCGCTATGTATCCTGATCGGGGTGGCGCCAAACCTGCTTTATGCGCTTTTACCCTATGAAGTCGAAGGCAGCGTCTACACCGCAACACATGTGGTCGGCCAGCTACAGCTTTTGTTGTTTGCCATGCTGGCTTTTGCCCTGTCCATGCGCTTTGGCCTGCACCCTGGCGAAAATAGGGCAACCATTCTGGATACCGATTGGGCCTATCGACGAGCGGCGCCAGCGATATTGGGCGTGGTGGCGATGATGGTGCAGGGCGTTTGGGGCGCTGGCGTAGCTGCCTTTGAGACATTGCGCACCACTGCCATGAATTCCATCCGCGCCCGGTCCGGCCCCGAAGGGCGCCTGGCCCATGTCTGGCCCACCGGATCCATGGTGCAATGGCTGGCAATCATCCTGGGCGTCATGCTGGTTGCGGTCTATTTGGCCTGAAACGTGGCTGCAACGCTCAGACCCACGGGGCAAGCACGCTCCAGCCAATACCCGCCAATACCGCGCCCAGGATTGCCAGGGCCAGGTAAGCCGCAAATACCCGCCGTTTAACCAAAGCCCAAACCGCCAACGCCGCCGGGATCGAGCTAACCCCGCCCGCAAGCATAAAGGCCATCGCCGCGCCGTCAGACATGCCCTGGTCCAGCAGTCCGCGCACCAATGGTACCGCCGCATACCCGTTCAGATACGCCGGCGCGCCGACCAAAGCCCCAAGCGCACTCGGCCCTACGCCAGTGCCGCCCAGGAAACCAGCGACCATTTCCGCAGGCACATACCGCACCATCAGGGCTTCTATCAGATAGGCCAGAGCCAACCATTTTCCCAAAAACAATGCGTTTTCCAGGACGGTGTTGCGAAATATCCGGCGTCGGGTGGGCTGGCGCCAGAATTTCCACTCGACACTGCCGGAAAATGCCGCAGCACCATCGCTTTCGCAGCACCTCCCTGAGCCGCATGTGGCGGGTCCAACCTGTTTCAGTGGATCAGCAAATACCGCCGTGGCCGAGAACGCCTTGACCACAAAGCCCCCCAACAGCCCCATCCCCACCGCCGAGCCGGCCTTGGCCGAAGCGAAAGGCAGGCCCAGCGTACCTGTGGTGATCAGGAACATGGCGGGGTCCATGATTGGTGAGGCCAGCCAAAACGCCATCACCGCCGACAGCGGCGCACCAAGCGCCAGCAGCGCGGCAATGAACGGGATCACTTCGCAGGAGCAAAACGGCGACAGGCCACCAACAACAGCGGCAAGAACGATCATGCGCACCTCGCGCCCGGCGAATGCCCGCGCCAACAGGTTTTCTGCCCCTGTCGCCTTCAGATAGCCGATTGCCATTACCGCAAAGACAATAAACGGCGCCGTGCCTATCAATGCGCGCGCAGCAAATCCCATAGTTGGCCACAGCACATGCGGCGCGACGAACGCCAGCACCAGCGGAATCAGCAAAACCGTCAGCCACGCTTTGTCGATCCGCCGCCAGGTGGCAAGCTTGGAAAATGCTATATCACTCATATGTATCAGCCGCTGATTCAACGGAACAATCAGCACAGCATTTGGCCAAAAGATATTGTGACAATACGGCAATCTGGTCAAAATCAACCGCCGCACAAATCACCGATCGGCCCTGTTTATGCTGACTGGCCAGCCCGGCTGAAACCAGGATTTTCATGTGGTGGGTGAGGGTCGAGCCGGTGATCCCGACCCTTTTGCCCAGTTCACCAATCGCAAGCCCCGCATCCCCGGCCCGCACCAGGGCGCGCAGCACTTGCAATCTATGCGGCGAGCCTAATGCAGCAAAGCGTTCTGCGGCAATTTCCACGGAAAGGGCGGTGGTTTGGGTGTAATTTGGTTTCATATTTCTAGTAATATCGAAATGTTTTCGAGCCACAAGTAATATTTCGAACTTTCTCGAATTATAGACCGGAACCTTGCCCCGTCTCCTGGCCTGGCGTACGCTGGGTCGATGGACCCGCGCGCCGAAATTGCTGCTTGCCAAAAATGCACCACACGCTTTTCCGCAACCAGGACCGCGCACGCGCCGCGCCCGGTTGTCTGGTTTTCCCGCGGCGCACCGATCCGCATCATTGGCCAGGCCCCCGGCGCGCGGGTGCATGCGTCCGGCATTCCCTTTGACGATGCTTCGGGCGACCGGCTGCGGGAATGGATGGGCCTTGGCCGAGACATTTTTTATGATCGTAGCCGTTTGGCCATCGTGCCCATGGCATTCTGCTTTCCCGGGTATAATGCGCAGGGGGCCGACCTGCCGCCGCCACCCCTGTGTGCCCGAACCTGGGCCGGGAAGGTCGCAAGGTTTCTAGGCCCCGCGCCCCTTACCCTGCTCATCGGGGGGCATGCCCAGAAATGGCACCTGAACAGCCACGCAAAAGTCACCGAAACCGTTGCCGATTGGCGCAGTCATGCGCCGCGGATGTTTCCCTTGCCTCATCCATCCTGGCGTAATACCGGTTGGCTCAGGAAAAACCCGTGGTTCGAGGCTGAATTGTTGCCGGTTTTGCGCGCCCGGGTAGAGGAGGTTTTGGCATGAGTGAAACGAAACTCGACAGGGCCCACGACGCCATGCAGACGACCCCGGAAGATGACGCTGCGCGCGTTGCGTTTTACGGCGTATTGGCGGATGCGGAATTGTTCATACTGCTAACCGATGAACCGGACACGCCAAGCGCCATCAACCCGGAAATCCTTGACATCGAAGGCGACCGTTTCGCACTGGTTTTCGACCGCGAGGAACGGCTGGGCAATTTCACCAAGGCGCAAATGGAAAGCGATGCCCCCGCCCCTTACGCCGCCCTGCCCGGGCGGGTGATTGCCGGGATGCTGGCCGGGCAGAATATCGGGCTGGGGCTGAACCTGGGTGTTGCGCCCAGCTCGATCCTGATTCCCGGCGCGGCAATGGACTGGCTCATGGCCGCGCTTGGCGAAACACCCAGCCAGGCACAAAGCACCGTTCTGGCCTTTCTGCCCCCGGACGCCGCCGCCTTGGCCTTGCTTCCGGCTTTACGGGAAAAGCTGGCGACTGCCGGCGCCTTGAAAGCCCGCGCCTGGCTGGCAAGGGCACGCTTTGCCGATGCGGGCGAAGGAGCGTTGCTGGGCCTGTCGGGCATCCCCAGAGAGAGCCACGACCTGTTAGCCCGCGCCGCGCAAGAGGCGTTGGTGTTTTCCGGCACCAATACCGAACTGACCACGGTGTTTCTGGATCAAGGCACACGCGCGGAGGCTGAACTTGCCGCGATCGGCCGCGAAATTCCCCTGCCCGCACCGGCAACGCCAACCATCTCTGCCCCACCGCCGCCGCCAGGATCAGATCCGGACAAGCCGCCAATCCTGAAATAGGGCCTGAAATAGCGTCTGAAACAGGGCCCGAATCACTTGGCAGCGGCCTCCAGCGCATCCAGCCGCGCCTTCAGGACTTCGTTCTCTTCTCGGGCCTTTTGCGCCATGGTGCGCACCGCCTCGAATTCTTCGCGGGTCACAAGATCGCGATCGGCCAGCCAGCGGTCCATCCAGCTTTTCATTGCCGTTTGTGCCTCGTCCTTGGCACCTTGGGCCACGCCCATCGCGTTCGTCATCATCTGGGACAGGTCATCCAGCACTTTATTGCGCGGTTGCATATGTTTCTCCTTGTAACCTTAGGGTAGCCGGAAGCTGGCAACTCCCCGCTTATATGGGGTGCAAAGGCGTCAAGCACAAGGTTGACTTCCCGCCGTGCGCAGGGTCGAAAGGGGCATGAACACTGGCATTCCCTTCCCCGAAATCGGCCGCGAGATCTTCGCGATAGACGTTTTTGGCCTGCACCTGGCCCTGCGCTGGTATGCGATGGCCTATATCGTCGGCATTGTCATTGGCTGGTGGATTATCCGCAAGGCAATTACTACCACGCGGTTGTGGTTGAAAGATCAGCCGCCGATGGACAAGCAACAGCTTGAGGATCTGGTGACCTGGATCGTTCTGGGGGTGATCCTTGGCGGGCGGCTGGGCTTCATCCTGTTTTACCAACCGGCCTATGACTTCGACCACCCGGCACAGATCCCGCAGATCTGGACCGGCGGCCTGTCGTTTCATGGCGGCTCTCT
>CAYSBG010000019.1:0-12162 GCA_964429125.1 uncultured Aliiroseovarius sp. | reverse complement strand
ACTTATGCCACGGCTCTCGGATTGGCCTTTCAGATTGCTGATGACGTTTTGGACGTTGAAGGTGATGCGGCGACCACTGGAAAACGCGTGGGCAAGGACGCTGAGGCTGGCAAGGCGACATTCGTGTCGCTACTTGGTCTTGAAGGGGCCAAAGCCCGTGCCGCAGCAATGGTTGAACAGGCGACAGAGGCGATAGCTCCTTTTGGAGTTCAGGGGCAAGCCTTGCGGGCGGCGGCAAGGTTCGTTATTGATCGCGAGTCATAGCGAGGCTGTCATGTCCGACAAACCAAACACGCCCCTTCTCGACACTGTCCAGAACCCTGCCGATCTCAAGGAGTTGAGCGACGCCGAGCTGGCTAAATTGGCCGATGAGTTGCGCGCCGAAACTATTAGCGCGGTAAGTGAGACCGGCGGCCATCTGGGTGCCGGACTGGGCGTTGTAGAGCTCTCGGTAGCTTTGCACGCGGTATTTGATACGCCACATGACAAGCTGATCTGGGATGTTGGTCACCAATGTTATCCGCATAAAATCTTGACCGGACGGCGCGATCGTATCCGGACCCTGCGAAAAAAAGGCGGGCTATCGGGTTTCACCAAGCGGGATGAAAGCCCGTATGATCCGTTTGGCGCAGGGCACAGTTCAACGTCGATAAGTGCTGCGCTGGGCTATGCCGTGGCGCGCGATCTGGGGGGCGCGCCGGAACACGGGATCGGTGACGCCATCGCGGTGATTGGTGACGGCAGCATGAGCGCCGGCATGGCCTTTGAGGCGATGAACAACGCCGGGCATTTGAAAAAGCGTATGTTTGTCATTCTGAATGACAACGACATGTCCATCGCCCCGCCCGTTGGGGCGTTGTCGGCTTATCTGTCACGCCTCTATGCCGAAGAGCCGTTTCAGGAATTCAAGGCGGCCGCCAAAGGTGCGGTCAGCCTGTTGCCCGAACCGCTCCAGCACGGTGCGCGCAAGGCCAAGGAAATGCTCAAGTCAATGACAGTGGGCGGAACGCTTTTCGAAGAGTTGGGGTTCTCCTATGTCGGGCCAATCGATGGCCATGACATGGAACAATTGCTGGCGGTGCTGCGTACAGTCAAAGCGCGTGCAACCGGGCCGATGCTGATCCATGTGCTGACCAAAAAGGGCAAGGGATATGCGCCCGCCGAAGGTGCAAGCGACCGAGGCCATGCCACGGCAACCTTTGATATTTCCACGGGAAAGCAGAACAAAAAGCCAAGCAATGCACCCACCTACACCAGCATTTTCGGGAAAACACTGGTAAACATGGCCGCAAAAGATCCCCGAATTTGCGCAGTTACTGCGGCGATGCCCGATGGCACGGGGCTGGGCCTGATGGCCGAGCGGTATCCATCTCGGACTTTCGACGTGGGCATTGCCGAGCAACATGGCGTGACCTTTGCCGCCGGGCTCGCTGCTGGCGGAATGCGCCCGTTCTGCGCAATTTATTCGACCTTTCTGCAGCGTGGATATGACCAGGTGGTACATGATGTGGCGGTGCAAGGTTTGCCTGTACGCTTTGCAATCGACCGTGCCGGTTTGGTTGGCGCAGATGGCGCAACCCATGCGGGCAGTTTCGACATTGCCTTCCTGTCCAACTTGCCAGGATTTGTTGTCATGGCGCCGGCTGACGAGGCCGAGCTTATGCATATGGTTATGACGGCCGCCGGCATTGACGACGGTCCTTCGGCAATTCGCTACCCGCGTGGAGAGGGCGTGGGGGTAGATCTGCCGGAAACCGGCGACGCGCTGGAAATCGGCAAGGGACGAATTGTTCGTCAAGGCAGCGGTGTCGCTATCCTCAGCCTCGGCACCCGTTTGGCCGAGGCCGAGCGTGCGGCTGAAAGCCTTGCTGCACGCGGCATCACCCCAACCATCGCCGACGCCCGTTTTGCCAAGCCGCTCGACGCGGAAATGATCCTTGGACTGGCGCGTGACCATCAAGTTCTGATCACTATTGAGGAAGGCGCGATTGGCGGTTTTGGCAGCCATGTTGCACAGCTTTTGGCGGAAAACGGTGCCTTTGATCATGGTATCACCTTCCGCTCAATGGTCCTGCCGGATGCCTTTATTGGCCATGCCAGCCCGGCTGATATGTACCAAACCGCTGGACTGACCGCGACCGACATTGAAAACAAGGTTCTGGAGGTGTTGGACGTTGCTCGCATAGATGCCAGCCGTGCCTGAGCCAACAATGCAACACTTTGGAGCGTTTGTGCTTGTTTTGGGCCGGTAATGCTGGACATTTCAGGAAAACGAACTCTAGAAATGGTCAGATACCGAAGGGGGATATCATGAAAAAACTAATACTAGCGTCAGTGATCAGTGTCGCGGCCAGCGGTGCATTCGCCGGATCTTACAGTGAGCCGGTCGTCGAGCCGGTCGTAATTATAGAAGATACCGCGTCTTCTTCCAGCCACGCTTGGGTTGCGCCAGCATTGCTCATCTTGATTGCAATTGCGCTTTCGATCTAATATTTGTCCGGGCCTGCCCATCAGGGGCGGAGGTCAACGCACGGCCAGAAGGATTTGAAAGGCGCGTGTGTTCTCTCGTCTGACTGACCAGTACAAAAAACAAATAGGGGTTCTGAAATGAAGAAATCACTTCTTGCGCTCGCCATTGCATCTGCGGCGACAACCGCAACGGCTGGCACAACCGAAGCACCGAACATGGACGTAACCGTCATTACCCAAAGCGCCGGTGCAGGCATGACCCAAGACTGGATCGTGCCATTCATCATGGCGGCATTGCTTATCGTTCTGTTGGGTTCCGGTGGCTATACGTCGGTCTAAAAATGACGTGATGCAAGTTGGCGGGGCCTGCCAAGTTTGGCCCGGCCGTGTCTTATGCATAAAGTCCCTTTCTGGCTTTGCGGTTCTGGTTGAATTTTGAGCGAAAAGCCCCGGTTAGGGCATTGAGATTTAAAAACCAAATGAGGAAAATGAATATGAAAAAACTGTTTTTGGCTAGCGCTCTCGTTGTTGCGGCAGGTTCCGCAAATGCTGGTACCGCTGAAGCACCGAAGATGGACGTAACCGTCATATCGCAAAGCGCCAGTGCCGGTGGCGTTGCTTCGTGGGTTATCCCTGCGATATTTGTGGGTTTGATTTTGGTCTTGGTTAGCGGCCCTACCGGCAGACCCGTCATCAAGTAAGCCGTTATCGGTCTTCCTGAAGGCGTAGGGCGTTCAGGCCCTCGCGATAGGTTGGATACAAAAGCTGGATGCCCAACTCGGACTTGATCCGATCATTGCGGACCCGCTTGGACTCGGCATAGAAACTCCGCGCCATCGCCGACATCTCGGCGGTGGCGTAGTCTTCTGCAGGGGGGACAGGCAAGCCCAGTAATTCCGCAGCATAGGCCAGCACATCTTCGGGCGGGGCGGCCTCGTCGTCACAAACGTTGTAGATACGTCCGGGATTAGGTGCCATCGTCGAGGCGTTCAGGACCTGGGCTATATCGGCTACATGAATGCGCGAAAAAACCTGATTTGGTTTGACGATCCGCCGTGCAGTGCCGCGGCGGACCTTGGCAAATGGCCCGCGCCCTGGACCGTAAATACCTGCGAGGCGAAAGATATGTAACGGCAGGCCGGTGCGCGCCGCCAATGCCTGCCATTCCGTTTCTGCCGCCACCCGCAAATCCCCGCGCCGTGTGGCCGGTTTCAGCGGGGTATCCTCGTCGACCCAGCCTCCACCGTGGTCGCCATAAACGCCGGTGGTCGATAGATAGCCAACCCATTTCAGATGGGATGCGGCGCCAAACTCGCGCGATAACGCATTCAACACAGGGTCGCCTGCCTCGTCCGGAGCGATGGAGATCAGGACATGCGTTGCCCTGGTCAATGCCGGGCGCATATCGTCGCCGGGCCATTGCATACAATCCATACCACCTTCGCGGCTGGTGCCGGTCACCTGCCATTTCGCCGGGTCAAGGCTTTCCGCCAGTGCCCGCCCGGTATAGCCTTTGCCGAAAATCGGCAGATGGTTCATTTGCCCTTCCACACCGGGTCACGTTTTTCGGCGAAAGCGCGTGCACCTTCCAGCTGATCCACGGATCCATAGAGCACATCAACGCTGCGCAACTGGCGCTTGGTGATCCGATTCATCGCGTCCTGAAACTTGCTGTCTTCGGCGTCACGCACAACTTCCTTAATCGCTGCATAAACTAACGGCGGGCCGGAGGCGATCAGTGCCGCCATTTCCCGGGCGCGAGTCATCAGCGCATCCGCCGCAACCACTTCGTTGACCAGCCCCCAGCGGTGCGCCTCTTCGGCGTCAAACCAGCGGCCGGTCAGCAGTAGTTCCATGGCGATGTGATAGGGAATACGCTTGGGCAATTTGATACTCGCCGCATCCGCTACTGTGCCCGAGCGGATTTCCGGCAGGGCAAAGCTGGCGTGATCGGCAGCAAGGATAATGTCAGCCGACAAGGCCAACTCCAGCCCGCCGCCACAGGCAATGCCATTCACCGCAGCAATCACCGGCTTGTTCATGTCGCGCAATTCCTGCAGGCCACCGAATCCGCCGATGCCATAATCGCCATCTACCGCGTCGCCCTCGGCCGCTGCTTTCAGATCCCAGCCAGGACAAAAGAATTTTTTACCCCCACCGGTCAGGATCGCAACGCGCAGTTCCCGGTCATCGCGGAAATCGCGAAACACTTCGCCCAAGATTCGACTGGTGGCCAGATCAATCGCGTTGGCCTTGGGGCGGTCAAGTGTGACCTCCAACACCGCACCGTTGCGGTGAAGTTTGACCGGGTTACACATTTGGCGCCTCCCTTAGCAATGCATCCGCTGCGACTGCACGTTCCGGGGTGCAGATCAGCGGGTTGATCTCAATTTCACCGACCCGATCGCCGTTGGCAAGCACATAAGCCTGCAGGGCCTCGACCGCATCCAGGATGGCCGAAATACTGGCGCCGGGCGCCCCACGAAATCCGGTGAGTATCGCCGCCATGCGCAAGGACATCAGTGCCGTTTTTACGGCCTCGCGGTCGGCGGGCACCAGAAGTGAGGCACTGTCCTGGTACAGCTCGGCCTTTGTGCCCCCCGCAGCGACGGTGAGCACAAAGCCGTGCGCCGCATCACGGGTGATGCCGATTAGCAGCTCGGCCACGCCGCCAGTTACCATTTCTTCAACAAGGAACGTTTCGGCTTGCATTTCCCTGACCGCGCGCGCCACCGCCCCGGCATTGCCAAGCTCCAGAGTCACCAGGCCTGCCTCGCTTTTATGCGCCGTCCCCAAGCCCTTGAGTACCACTGGGAAGCGCAATCCGGCGGGGTCCGACCCGGCGTTTCGGCGTGGTACATCAAGCCCGACCTCGGCCAGCCGTGCTTTGGCTTCCGCTTCGTTGATGAGCTGCAGGTCTCGGTCATTGCCCGGTAACAATAGCGGTGCCTGTTCGGGTGCATGGATGGCTGCGGCTGCCTCCGCAGCAGCAATTGCCTCGTCCAGCCCGCCGATGGGCACCACCCCTCCGCCCAGCAATTCCAATGCGGTGGCTTCCGGCATCAGCTCAGGCAATGACGCGACAACGGCGATGTTTGCGCCTGTTTGCGCCCGTACTGCAAGAGCGGCATCCGTGGCGCATTTCCAATCGCTGGCGTCAGATACACCATCGCGCGGATAGTCGACAATGATCAAGGTCAGCGCCAAGGCAGGGTCCACCATTGCTGCCCACGCCCGGGTCATCGCTTTGGTGTCGCGCCATATATAGGTGTGATAATCCAGCGGATTAGCCAAAGCCACCATGGGTCCAAGTGCAGCGCTCAGGTCTTTGGCCTGGCGTTGGTTAAGCGCCGGAAAAACCACCCCGCGCCCTTCACTGGTGTCCGCAACAAGGCTGGCCTCGCCGCCCGAGCATGAGATCGACGCAAGGCGATTTGAAGGCAACGGCCCGGCTACGTGCAACAGCTTCAAGGTCTCCAGAAACACCGGTAGGCTGTCGACGCGGGCAATGCCAAGGCGTTCGAGCAACGCGTCAGCCCCCGCATCCTCCCCAGCCAGCGAAGCGGTATGGCTAACCGTTGCCGCGCGCGCCTGCGCTGATCGCCCGACCTTTAGCACAACTAACGCAACATTGCGCGCAAACGCCTGCGCGGCCAGAGCCTCCCATTGCCGCAGATCGCCAAAGCCTTCCACATGCAGTCCAATCGCCGTCACCCGAGTGTCTTCAAGCAGGGCCAGGGCGATTTCCGCCTGTGAGGTTTGTGCCATGTTCCCACAGGTCACTACATGGGCAATCGGAAGGGCGCGGGCCTGCATGGTCAGGTTGATGGCGATATTGGAGCTTTGCGCCAGAATAGCCACACCCTGTTCCACGGGGCGGCAGCCATGCTGGTCTGGCCATAGCACAGCACCGTCTACCGCGTTAATGAACCCGTAACAATTCGGCCCGAGAATGGGCATATCTCCAGCCGCAAGTAACAGCTCTGCCTGCAGATCGTGCCCGCTGGCATCCTCCACGGCCGATTCGGAAAACCCGCTTGCAAAACAAGTGGCGCCACCCGCGCCGATCTTGGCCAACACCGCAACGGCTTCGATGCTTGCATGCCGGTTGATACCGACAAACGCCGCGTCTGGCGCCTTTGGCAAGTCTTCAATGCGTTTGAAAACACCTGCGCCACCCTTGGGGTGGACCCGCCAGACTGGCCCGGGAAACCCGGCTTTCTCGGCTTGAGCCACTACCGCGTCGCACCATGCGCCGCCGCCAATCACGGCAATGGAACGCGGATATAATAAGCGGGACAGGTTTCGCGTCATGGGTGGTATACCGCAAAAGATTCCAAGCCTCCGGCGGGGATATTTTCGAACAGAAACAGCATACCCCCGGCGCCAAACAAGCGGCCGGGGGCTTCTCCTGTTACGGTCATCGGCGCCCCCTCGCTCCGGTCGCCAAGGCGCAAGCATGGCGAAAGTCCTTCATGCTCCCAACGCCCGCAAAAGATCGCGACTGATGATATGGCGCTGGATTTCCGAGGTCCCATCCCATATCCGCTCGACTCGTGCGTCGCGCCAAAAGCGTTCCAGTGGATAATCATCCATCAAGCCCATACCGCCATGGATCTGAATGGCCGCGTCCGTTACCCGGCCCAGCATCTCTGAAGCGTACAATTTAGCGGATGCAATTTCGCGATTGGCGGGTAGACCCTTGTCAAGCCGGTCGGCAGCAGCGAGGGTCATTAAGTCGGCGGCATCAATTTCTGTAATCATATCGGCAATCTGAAATCCAATCCCTTGAAAGCGACCGATTTTTTGGCCAAATTGTTCCCGCTCGGCGGCGTAGGAAAGCGCAAAGTCAAACACGCGGCGCGCGCGGCCAACGCTCATGGTCGCAACAGTAATGCGCGTGGCATACAGCCATTCGTTCATTACCGCAAAGCCGCCGTTAACCTCGCCCAGCACCTGGCCATCTGGCAGGCGGCAGTCGTCAAAATCGAGGATCATGTTCTTGTAGCCCCGGTGGCTGACGGATTTATATCCATCGCGAATTGTGAAACCCGGCGTGCCGCGATCTACCAGAAAGGTGGTGATTTTCTTTTTGGGCCCGCGCGGAGTGTCCTCTTCGCCGGTTGCTACGAAAACGATCACGAAATCAGCGTGGTCAGCCCCCGATATGAAATGCTTGGTACCGTTCACCACCCAATCTCCGCCATCGCGAACCGCTGCGCATTTCATGCCACGCACGTCCGACCCGGCGCCCGGCTCGGTCATCGCGAGGGCATCCATGCGTTCGCCGCGTACCGCCGGTAGCAAATAGCGTTCAACCTGCTCGCCCTTACAAGCCATCAGAATATTCTGAGGCCGTCCGAAGAAATGATTGAGCGCCATGGAGCCGCGCCCCAACTCGCGTTCTACCAGAGCGAATTCCAAGTGACTTAACCCTGCGCCGCCGACGCTCTCAGGAAAATTGCAGGCGTAAAAGCCCAACTCAATGGTTTTTCGCTTGATCTCGTCGGCGATTTCCCGCGGCACCTCGCCGGTGCGCTCGACCAACTCCTCGTGCGGATAGATCTCGTTTTCGACAAAGGCGCGCACCGTTGCGGCGATCATCTCTTGTTCTTCGTTCAAACCATATTGCATCACCGCTCCCTTTGCACCCACATGGGCATGTGGAATGCGACTTTGCTTGCCTGAAAACGACCTTTTTCAGGGCTTGCGTCTGCGCGAAAAATTTGAACAATAGGTCAATGGAACACAATTCACTCAAAACATGGCCTGATGTAGCGGCGAAACTGGTCGCCGTTGCCGCTGGGCGCCAAGCTGCTGAACTGGTTATCCGGGGCGGCAAAGTTGTTAACGTGCATACCCGCGAGGTGCTGGATGGTTGGCAGGTTGCCATTGCCGACGGGCGGTTTGCGTATGTCGGCCCGGATGCCTCTCACTGCATTGGCGAAGCAACAGAGATCATCGAGGCCGAGGGTCAATACCTGGTCCCTGGCCTATGTGACGCGCATATGCATATCGAAAGCGGCATGTTGACTCCTGCCGAGTTTGCCCGCGCGGTGATCCCGCATGGCACTACGTCGATGTTTGTTGACCCTCACGAGATTGCCAATGTGCTGGGTTTGAAAGGCGTGCGCCTGATGCATGACGAAGCGTTATTGCAGCCGGTCAGTATCTTTACCCAGATGCCGTCCTGTGCCCCTTCCGCCCCGGGACTAGAGACGACCGGCTATGAAATTTCCCCTGAGGATGTGGCCGAGGCGATGACCTGGCCCGGCATTATCGGACTCGGCGAAATGATGAACTTTCCCGGTGTGATCAATGGAGACGCCAAAATGTTGGCAGAGATTGCCGCGACCCAGAATGCCCGTAAAACGGTGGGCGGCCATTATGCCAGCCCTGATCTGGGGCCGGAATTTCACGCTTATGCCGCCGGTGGCCCGGCGGACGACCACGAAGGCACCTGCGAAGCTGACGCTATCGCCCGCGTGCGCCAAGGCATGAAAAGCATGATGCGGCTGGGCAGCGCCTGGTATGACGTGGAAACGCAGATTACCGCCGTCACCGAAAAAGGGTTGGACCCACGCGGTTTTATCCTCTGCACCGACGACTGCCACTCGGGCACGTTGGTGCATGACGGCCACATGAACCGGGTGGTGCGCCATGCGATTTCCTGTGGCTGTGATCCGTTGGTGGCGTTGCAAATGGCAACGATCAACACCGCTTGCCATTTCGGGCTGGAGCGCGAGCTAGGCCAGATTGCACCTGGGCGCCGCGCGGACGTGATTTTGACAGACGACCTGACTACGCTACCGATCAATCGGGTGATTGCGCGTGGCGTTACCGTGGCCGAGGGCGGCAAGATCGCGGTGGATTGCCCGCATATCGACTGGCCGGAATATGCGCGCAATACGGTGCATATGGGCCCGAACAAGACAGCGTCCGATTTTGAAATCAAAGCGCCCGAGGGCAAGAACAGCGTGCGGGCCCGGGTTATCGGGATGGTTGAAAACCAGGCGCCGACCAAGGCTCTGGTGGCTGATCTGCCAGTGATTGACGGTTTGGTCGAGGGTGATGAGGCGCAAGATATTTGCCAGATTGCCTTGGTTGAGCGGCACCGGGAAACCGGCAAGTTGGTCAACGCATTCGTTTCCGGTTTTGGCTACAAGGGCCGCATGGCCATGGCCAGCACGGTCGCCCATGACAGCCATCATATGATCGTTATCGGCACTTCGCGCGAGGATATGGCGCTGGCGGCCAACCGTCTGCACCAGGTTGGCGGCGGTGTTACCGTTTGGCAGGACGGCATGGAACTGGCGCTGGTCGAACTGCCGATTGCCGGGCTGATCACCGAGGAACACGCAGAAAGTGTCGCTGCCAAGGCCCAGAAAATGGTCGAGGCCATGGAGGTCTGCGGTTGCACCCTGAACAACGCCTATATGCAGCATAGCCTGTTGGCACTGGTTGTCATACCAGAGTTACGAATCTCTGATTTGGGTCTTGTAGACGTTCGAACCTTTGAAATTACCCCCCTTTTCGTGGAGGAATAATGCCTGCAAGTGGATTGATAACCCGAGTTGAAACTCCCCAAATGGGTGACCATGAAGCGTTCAGCGATGCCGCGGCTGCCGTTGCCCGGCTTGAGGATTTGTATGCCAAGGCTACGGCGTTCCTGCGGGAGAATTTTCAGCACACCATGGAGGGCGTGCAGCCCAGCGCGCGATATCGGGCGTTTTACCCCGAGATCCGTTTCACAACTACCAGTCATGCACGAAATGACAGCCGGTTGAGCTTTGGTCATGTTGCCGGGCCGGGCACCTATGCAACAACGATCACAAGACCTGATCTATTTCGTAACTACCTTATGCAGCAGATCGGTTTGCTGTTGGAAAACCACGGCGTCCCGGTTCTGATCGGCCCATCAATGACGCCAATGCCGGTGCATTTTGCCGTTGGCGGCGCCGAAAGCGTTTCGGTCCCACAAGCGGGCGCCATGGAATTTCCCATGCGTGACGTGTTTGACGTGCCCGACCTTGATACGACCAACGACAATATCGTCAATGGAGAGGGTTTTCGCTATGAGGATGGCGCCTTGCCCCTGGCGCCGTTTACCGCCCAGCGGATCGACTATTCCCTTGCCCGGCTGTCGCACTACACCGCGACCGATCCCGAGCATTTTCAGAACCACGTTCTGTTCACCAATTACCAGTTCTATGTCGAAGAATTTGAGGCCTACGCCCGTAAGGTGTTGGGCGACCCTGACTCTGGGTATACCGCCTTTGTCGGGCCAGGCAACCAGTTGATTTCCGAAGCCGATGGCCCCTTGCCGGAGCCGGCCAAGCTCCCGCAGATGCCATCCTACCATCTGAAACGCGCCGATGGGTCGGGGATAACCTTGGTCAATATCGGTGTGGGGCCGTCGAACGCCAAGACCGCGACCGACCATATTGCCGTTTTACGCCCCCATGCCTGGTTGATGGTTGGCCATTGCGCCGGCTTGCGTAACAGCCAGCGTCTGGGTGATTTCGTTTTGGCCCATGCCTATCTGCGCGAAGACAAAGTGCTGGACGATGACCTGCCAATCTGGGTGCCGGTGCCACCGCTGGCGGAAATCCAGATTGCGTTGGAACAGGCCGTGGCCGAAGTGACCAAGCTGGAGGATTTTGAACTGAAACGCATTATGCGAACCGGCACAGTCGCGAGCCTTGATAATCGCAACTGGGAATTGCGCGATCAATCTGGCCCGGTGCTACGCTTGAACCAATCCCGCGCCATCGCATTGGACATGGAAAGCGCAACAATTGCCGCCAACGGCTTTCGTTTCCGGGTGCCCTATGGGACGCTGCTTTGTGTCTCCGACAAGCCATTGCACGGTGAGTTGAAGCTCCCTGGAATGGCCAGCAGCTTCTACACCGACCAGGTGGGGCGTCATTTGCTCATTGGTATACAGGCAATGGAGACATTACGGGAAATGCCATTGGCGCGAATTCATAGTCGAAAATTGCGCTCGTTTGAGGAGACTGCCTTCCTTTGACGCCAAGGAAAGGAAAAAAGCGGGGATTTTCCGCTTATTTTCGCCACAAATCGTTGTGCATACCAACGTTCTCCAGTTAAATGCGCCCAATGAACCCCAATCAAGGGGGCCTTACCTGAGGAGAGGATACATGGCAAAACCTTTGACGAAAACGCAGCTTGTCGCTGCTTTGGCTGATGAGATGGGCGTGGACAAGAAAGCTGCGACCGGCGCGCTTGAGGCCGTTGTTGCAGTTATCACCCGCGAAGTTGCGGGCGGCGGAGCGGTCACGCTGCCCGGTGTTGGCAAGATTTACTGCCGCGAGCGTCCGGCACGCATGGTGCGCAATCCAGCCACCGGTGAACAGATCCACAAAGACGCGGACAAGGTCGTGAAAATGACAATCGCCAAGGCGCTGAAAGACAGTGTTAACGGCTGAGCCCTGCAACCTGTTGTGCGTTCAGCAAAGGGTCGCCTGTGGCGGCCCTTTAACGTTTCAGCGCAGGGTTGGAAATCTGCCTACCATACGGAGGGATTTTTGGATATTCGCGCAATCTTCATGGGGCTGGTCTTTGCATTGATCTGGTCCTCGGCCTTTACCTCTGGCCGGATCATTGTTGCGGCGGCGCCGCCGTTGACAGCCTTGGCTGTGCGTTTTGCCCTGTCTGGCCTGATTGGCATCT